>JAITAJ010000389.1 GCA_031284185.1 Accumulibacter sp.
AATGGAAGCCTGAACGAATCGCTGCCCGTCAGGAGTGGATGGCCAATCAGGCCAAGACGATCTGGCGCATCGCGCAACTGAGCGGATAATGGGTAACGAACCTGAACTCACCTGGATCGGGATGGAGAAGCGACCGAAACGGGAAGCCCCGGACAAGTCGTATCACGCCGGGGCGCGGGTGGGGGAAAACGATATTTTCGACAACCGGCTGATCTTCGGGGATAAGCCGTTGGCCTCGAAAGCGTTGGAACAGGAGTTTGCGGGCAATGCAGGGATGCGTCTTCACCGATCCGCCATACGACACCGGCAGCGCGGTTATCCGACATGCAGCGCTCGGGCCTACCCATTTTCAGTCCCCTGAATCCGAGCGCTCGGTTTTTCCTCCCTCACCCGGCGCGAAGCGCCGCAAACTCATCTGTCATCTGTCTTCTCAAGGCTCTGTCCTCTGAACCCGCTTCCGTACTTCGAGCAGCTTTTCTCCGGCGGCGTTCAGAGTCTGCTCGCGCTTGGCGAAGTGGAAGCGGACGTAGTTGCGCACCGGCTCCCGAAAGAAGCCCGATCCCGGCACCGGGGCAACGCCGACGCGCCGGGCCATCCATTCGGAGAACCAGATATCGTCATGGTCCGTGCCGCGGATGAATTCGCCAATGTCGACGAGCACGTAGTAGGCGCCCTGCGGCAGAAGATAGGAGAGGCCGGCGCGGTCGAGCCAGCCGAGGAAACAGGCGCGCTTTTTCGTATATTCGTCCAGCAGTTCCGCGTAGTAGGCGTCCGGGAACTTCAGCGCCGTCACCGCGGCGGCCTGCAATGGGGCGGCGGCGCCGACGGTCAGGAAATCGTGCACCTTCCGGGCGCCGTCGATGAGGTCCGGCGGGGCGATCACATGGCCGAGCCGCCAGCCGGTGATCGAGTAGGTCTTCGAGAGCGAGGAACAGGAGATCGTGCGCTCGAACATGCCCGGCAGCGAGGCGAAATAGCGGTGCCGATGGGGCGCGAAGACGATGTGCTCGTAGACTTCGTCGGTGATCACGAAGCTGTCGTATTTTTCCGCCAGCCGGGCGATGGTGAGCAGTTCTTCTTCCGTGAACACCTTGCCCGACGGATTGGCGGGATTGCACAGGATGATGGCCTTGGGACGCCGGGCGAAGGCGGCTTCCAGCACCGCCGGGTCGAAATCGAACGCGGGCGGCGCGAGCGGCACGAAGATCGGCTCGGCGCCGGAGAGGATGGCGTCGGCGTCGTAGTTTTCATAGAACGGCGAGAAAACGATGACCTTGTCCCCCGCGTCGCAGACGGTCAACATGGCGACCATCATCGCTTCGGTGCTGCCGCAGGTGACGACGATGTGCCTGTCCGGGTCGATGTCGAGGCCCATCAGACGGCTTTGTTTGGCCGCCAGCGCCTGACGGAAGTCGCTGGCGCCCCAGGTGACGGCGTATTGGTGCGGGCCGTCGCGCATGGCCCGGATGCCCGCCTCGATCAGCGCCTGCGGCGGGTCGAAGTCGGGGAATCCCTGCGAGAGATTGATGGCGCCGTATTGGTTGGCGATTCGGGTCATGCGGCGAATGGCCGATTCGGCGAAGCCGCCGATGCGTTCATTTTTACTGGGCATATCGGGTTCAGAGGACAGAAGACAGAGGGCAGAAGACAGAAGACAGAAGACAGAAGACAGAGGAGTTTGCGGCGCTTCGCGCCGGGGGATGGAAAAACCGGGCGCTCGGGTTCAGGGGTTGGAGAATGCAGTTTCAGAGGATAGAGGAAGACGGAACGATTCGGCGGAAAATGAACCGAACCGTCCGCCTCCGAACGTCAGCCGCGTTGGCCGCGTAATTGCCGCAGGGCGCGCGCCAAGGCGTCGATGTCGTCGCAGGTATTATAAGGCGCGAACGAGGGACGCACCGAACTTTCCAGGCCGAAACGGCGCAGGATCGGCTGCGCGCAATGATGGCCGGAACGCACGGCGATACCTTCTTGCGCCAGGTGCGCGCCGACTTCCTCACTCCTGAATCCGTCGAGCGTCAGCGAGAGCACGCCGGCGCGTTCTCTCGGGCTGCCGAGGAGACGCAGGCCCGGAATCGCTTTCAACGCCCGGACGGCGTAAGCGATCAGTTCGCGCTCGTAACGGGCGATGTTGTCGATGCCGAGCCGAGCGACGTAGTCGAGCGCCGCGCCCAGCCCAACGGCGTCGGCGATGTTGCCCGTGCCCGCCTCGAACCTGGACGGCATGGGCTGAAACAGCGTCCGCTCGAAGGTGACGTCGGCGATCATGTTGCCGCCGCCCTGCCACGGCGGCGTCTCCTCCAGCGCGTCCTTCCTTCCATAAAGCGCGCCGATCCCGGTCGGGCCGAAAATCTTGTGCCCGGAGAAGACGAAAAAGTCGGCGCCGAGCGCCTGTACGTCGGCGCGGTGGTGCAGCACCGACTGCGCGCCGTCGATCAGCACGCGGGCGCCGTGACGGTGCGCCGCATCGATGATGGCCTTGGTCGGCGTGACCGTGCCGAGGACGTTCGAGACCTGCGCCACCGCCACGATTTTCGTGCGCGGACTGAGCAGACGCTCGTATTCCTCCAGGATCAGGTCGCCATTGTCATCCACCGGGATGACGCGCAGCCCGGCCCCCTTTTCGATCGCCAGTTGCTGCCACGGCACGATGTTGGCGTGATGCTCCAGCCAGCTCACGATGATCTCGTCGCCCGGTCCGACGTGTCTGGCGCCCCACGCCTTGGCGACCAGGTTGATCGCTTCCGTCGC
>JAITAJ010000082.1 GCA_031284185.1 Accumulibacter sp.
CGGATCAACTGAAATACAAGCCTGTATCCATGGTGTTCGAAGCAGCGGAGACTTTGCGTTTTGTTGTTTGCCCGGTCAACAGGGTTGTGTTGCGAGGTACGGCTTCATGTTCAGAGCCAACGAGGAAAAGAGCCAAAAGACGCACGCGCAAATCCGCGCCGTTTTCGCCAAACGCGTCAAGGAACCGAAGCCCTATACCATCATTTACGCTTATTTCATAAAAAGCGGGATTTTCGGACAGAAGTCGAGTAGCTTCGTGGTGGGTTTCTCGGACAAGTTGAAAGAGCTTGTCGTCATACCCACCAATCTGGACATGGACGAGGCGGACGATGCGATCCGGCTGAACAGGGACAATATCCTCTCCGCCAAATTCGGACTTCAGGGCGAGGTCAAAATCAAATCCGGCATCCTTGACAAGGAACTGCGCCTTGTTGTTCCGGCCTATACGCCGGCCGCGTTGGAAAGCGCCCATATCCTGCCCATCAATCAGGAAGCAGAGGCGGAGGCTTTCAGGCGCTTCATCAAGGAGAATTTCTGATGGCGTTAAACTACACGCTGCTCGCCGTTACGGCCATTCTGTCCGTTACCGGCATTCTGGACATGGTACGGGGAAGCGCCTCCCAAGCCCATCCTTTCCGCACCGTGGCCGCGATCATCGTCTTTGCAATCGCTTTGTTTGCGACGTGGAAGGGCATGGACTACGCCACATTCAAGATCATGATAGAGTCCGCATCAAGGAGAGAATCAGTATGAACGCAAAGGAATTCGAGAAAAAACTGGAAAGTCTGGACGGCTTCAAGGCCATTTTCGGCGGTCTGTTCGGCGGCGGCAAAGCGAAGGCTTCGTTTGAAATCTACCGCTCGGCCCAAAAAAAGGGCGTGTACGACGTCGCCGTGCTGCGCCGTGAAAAGCACGAAGACAACCACTACGCGATCATGGCCTTTTCGACCCAGGGAAGCATCGACAAGGATACGCTGCAAGTCATCACGGAGCGCGCGAACGACGTGTCCTTGGGGACGATCCGCTACGAATGTCTCGGCTATGCGAAGCTCGAGCCCTATCGCGGCCAACCGGGTTCCCTGGCCAACAAGAATACCGAAATCACGTCCATCGCCGACGGCTTCGCGGACCTCTTCGTGTTTCCCATCTCGGAATCCGAAAGCGGCCTGGACTGCCCTTTCCTCATCTACGCGAACAAGGACGGGCAGGATCATATTTTCCCCGTTGCCCGGAAGCGGTTGAAATAGGCGGCATTTCGTTTTCACGAAGTTTGCATGAGACGGAGCGCTGGAGACGGGAGCGGGCGTTTCGCCCGCCTCGTTCTTTGCGGCCAGGGTACCCGCGCTCCATTTCCGGTATGATCGGGGAGAGCAGAAAAAATCCGATGAGGCGCGGCCGCGGCAATCCACAAGACCTTCTGGACCGCTTCGCTTCGCCCGCGATGACGATTGGTTCAATATGAGATGCATGGCGGTATGGGAACGAAGGCATACAGGGTCGACGGTCAGCCGGCGTTCGTGCTGCATGCCTACCCGTTCCGCGAGACCAGCCTGATCGTCGAGGCGTTCTCCAGGGATTTCGGACGTATCGCCCTGCTCGCGCGCGGCGCGCGGCGTCCGCGTTCGGCCTTGCGCGGGGTATTGATGGCCTTCCAGCCGCTGGAAGTTTCCTGGACGGGAAAGGGCGAGATCAAGACGATCATGAAGGCCGAGTGGCAGGGCGGACAGCCTCTGCTCTCCGGCAAGGCGCTCTTTTGCGGCTACTATCTCAACGAACTGCTGCTGAACATGCTGCCGCGCGAGGACGCCCACGCGGGCCTGTTCCCGGTTTACGCGGAAACCTTGCGCCGGTTTGCCGATGGGCCGAAGGAGTCGGATATTCGCCTTTTCGAACGCTCGTTTCTCCAGGAGATCGGTTACGGTCTGACCCTGAAGCACGACGAGAGCGGGCATCCCCTCGATCGGGCGCGGTATTATGTCTACGAGATCGAACGCGGCCCGGTTCGTCTGCGGGAAGCCGGCGATTCGGCCCTGGCCGTCAGCGGAAAGACCCTGATCGACCTCGATGCCGGTGATTTTTCCGATCCGCGTTCCTTGCTCGAAGCCAAGCAGTTGATGAGAACCCTGATCGCCCATTACACGGGCGGCAAGGGCCTGGAAACACGCAAGATTTTTCTGGAGTTGCAGGAATCATGATTGAACTGGGTGTGAATATCGACCACGTGGCGACGCTCCGCGAGGCGCGCAAGACCTACGAACCGGAACCCGTCTGGGCCGCCGTCGAGGCGCACATCGGCGGCGCGGACGGAATAACCGTTCACTTGCGTGAGGATCGGCGGCATATTCAGGATGCCGACGTCGAAAAACTGCGCACGCTGACGCAGATCAAGCTGAACCTGGAAATGGCGGCGACCGATGAAATGGTGGCGATCGCCTGCCGTCTGAAGCCGGAGATGGCCATGCTGGTTCCCGAAGGCCGTCAGGAAGTGACGACCGAAGGGGGACTCGACATCATCGCCCAGGAGGGCAAGCTGAAGAAGGCGATCGATCGTCTGACGCAGGCGGGCATCATCAGCAGCGTCTTCATCGATGCCGATCCGGCGCAGGTCGAGGCCGCGGCGCGGATTGGCGCGCGCGTCTGCGAGATTCACACCGGCCCATACGCGCACGCCTTCCACAACCGGGGGCGCGACGCGGAAAGTCCGGCAGTGGTGGCCGAACTCGACAGGATCGCGGCGGCGGGAGAGGCCATTTGCCGTCTGGGGATGCGTTTCAACGCCGGTCACGCGCTGAATTATTTCAACGTGCAGCCCGTGGCGCGGCTGCCCGGCCTCCGCGAGCTGCACATCGGTCATGCCATCGTCAGCCGCGCCGTCTTCATCGGTATGCGCGAGGCCGTCCGTGAAATGAAGCGTCTCATGCGCGAAGCCGCCTGTCCGGCATCGCGTTCCCGATGATTGCCGGCATAGGAACCGACATCGTGGCCGTGGCGAGGCTCGGCAGGCTGTACGAGCGCCACGGCGCGCGGGTGCTGGAGAAACTGCTGGCGCCCTCGGAGTTCGACGGATTTTCCGGGACGGGAAGTCGCGCGCGCTTCCTGGCCAAGCGCTTCGCCGCCAAGGAGGCGCTCGGCAAGGCGCTTGGCATCGGAATCACCGCCCCGGCGAACTTCTCCAGCATCGCGGTGACGCACGACGATCTCGGTAAACCGGCCTTTGCCTATGCGCCGCCGCTGGCGCGCTATCTCGCGGAACGCGGCCTGACTGCGCACCTTTCGATCAGCGACGAAGCGGATTACGCGCTCGCCTTCGTCGTTCTCGAAAGCGCCTGACCCGCAATGCCCGTCAGTCTGCCGCACGGTCCGCTGATGATCGACATCGCGGGACCGGAATTGACCGATATCGATCGCCGGCGCCTGTCCCATCCCCAGGTCGGCGGATTGATCCTGTTTGCCCGCAACTACACCTCGCCGGCGCAGTGGTCGCGCCTGACCGCCGAGGTTCCTGCCTTGCGTTCGCCGCCCCTTTTGATCGCCGTCGATCACGAAGGCGGTCGGGTGCAGCGCTGCCGCGAGGGTTTCACGCGCCTGCCGGCGATGCGGCGTTTGGGCGAGTCATGGGAGCGCGACCCGGAACGGGCGCTGACCTCGGCGCGGGACATCGCTTTCGTGCTGGCCGCCGAACTGCGGCGCGGCGGGGTCGACCTGTCCTTTACTCCCGTCCTCGATCTCGATT
>JAITAJ010000096.1 GCA_031284185.1 Accumulibacter sp.
CGCTCCAGCACACCCGCCCTGGACCAGCGACTCATTCGCATGTAGATCGTGTGCCAGCGTCCAAACCGCTCTGGCAACCCGCGCCATTTGCAGCCATGCTCGCTTACATACAGGATCGCGTTCAGGACTTGAAGATTCGACAGGCTGACGTTTCCACGCTGGCGCGGCAGACAGTCCTCAATCTGGTGATATTGCGCTTCAGTGATTTCCATTCTCCAAGCATAACAGATTTTTGAAAATTAGAGTGAACACGCCCTAGCTTGCGATCCGTTTTCCGGGGCGACGCCTTTCAGCGAGCGCGGCAAGCGCGCGAGGTTGGGTGAGCCGGGTTCGATCCGTCCGTGGGCAGCGAAATCCGAAAAACGCGCCCCACCGTGATCGTGTGAGCAATGACGCCGCCAACCGGCATTTGCCGCGTGTCGTCGTGACGCCGCCGACCAGCGACACCGGGCGCGTTCCTCCCGGCGAGGTTGTGGCGCCGCGTCTCTTCACCCGACCTCGGCCTGCGCCCCGCCTTCCTTGCCCGCGCCGACCGGCCTATCGATTCTGATTTTCAGGGTTCAGAGGAGAGTTCCAGAAAAAAATGGAGCGCGGGCAGAACTCCCGCGCTCCATTCCAGAGGCCGGAGGACAGAAAACGGACAAGCTGGGCGCGAAGCGCCGTATGCTCATCCGTCTTCTGAAACCTCCGTTTTCTATCCTCTGGCTAGTCGCAATACTCCTGCCAGTTGATCTCGCGCATGTCGCCCGTGGCCTGGAATTTGCGGTGCATGGCGAAGGCCATCGACAGCGACATCGGTTCGTGGATGTTCTTGTCGAGCAGCCGCAGGTATTCGCGCAACTGTTCCCTGTAGTCCGGATGCGCGCATTTTTCGACGATGATCCGCGCGCGCTCGTGGGGATCCTTGCCGCGCAGGTCGGCCACGCCTTGCTCGGTGATGAGAATGTTGACCGAGTGTTCGGTGTGGTCGATGTGCGAGGCCACGGGGACGATGGCGGAAATCATGCCGTTCTTGGCCGTGGACGGGCACGAGAAGATGGAAATGTAGGCGTTGCGGGTGAAGTCGCCGGAGCCGCCGATGCCGTTCATCATCGCCCTGCCCAGCACGTGCGTCGAATTGACGTTGCCGCCAAGGTCCATTTCGAGCGCCGTGTTCATGGAGATGATGCCCAGACGGCGCACCAGTTCCGGGTTGTTCGAGATTTCCTGCGGACGCAGCACGATCCGCTTCTTGAAGTATTCGATGTCGGCGACGACCTTCTGCATGGCGGCCGGACTGAGCGTCAGCGAACAGGTCGAGGCGAATTTGCAGCGGCTGTTTTCGATCAGCGGAACGACCGAATCCTGGAGCACCTCGGTAAACATTTCAAACGCCGGAATGTCCGTGCTTTGTCCCAGGGCCGCCAGCACCGCGTTGGCGATGTTGCCGACGCCGGATTGCAAGGGCAGGAAACTCGCCGGCACCCGTCCGCTGCGAATCTCGCCAACCAGGAAATCCGCGACGTTCTGCCCGATCTGATCGGTCACCGGGGTGGGTTCGTCGAAAGCGCCCGATTCGTCGGCAAGATCGGTGTGCACGATACCGACGATCTTCTTCGGATCGACCACGCAGATCGGCGAGCCACAACGATCCGACGAGCTGTAGATCGGGATTTCGCCGCGTCCGGGAGGATCCTTCACCTCGAAAATGTCGTGTATGCCGAGCAGCGAGGCCGGTTGTCTGGCGTTGAGCTCGATGATGATCTTGTCCGCCAGCCGCAGATAGGTATTGGAGTTGCCCGCCGAGGTCGACAGCACGACGCCGCCGCCCGCCGTCAGATCGCAAGCCTCGACGACGGCCCAGTTGATCTTGCCGAGGAAACCGTAGCGAACCTGTTGCGCCACGGCCGACAGGTGCAGATCGAAAAACCGGACGTTGCCGGCGTTGATCTGCTTGCGCATCACGGCATTGCCCTGGTACGGCGTGCGGAAGCTGACGGCATCCGCTTCGGCCAGCGCGCCGTCGAGCGATTTGCCGGTGGAGGCGCCGGTCAGCACGCCAACCTTGAACGGTCTGCCCGCGGCATGTTCGCGGCGCGCCTTCTGCGCCAACGCGAACGGCACGGCCTTGGCCGCGCCCGCGGCGGTGAATCCGCTGAAACCGATATTCTGTTCGTTCTGAATCATTTCCGCTGCTTCTTCGGCGGTCAGAACCGGAAACGGTAGGGCCATCGCTCACACTCCTTGTCTGATAGTTACGATCGAAAAAAAAAGCGCCTGTTGTTGCGCGGCGCGAGGTATTTTTGGAAACTCAGCAGTAAAGGCTGACTTCGCGGCCATTGCCGTCTGCACGGCGTGTCCGGGCAGCGGCGGTATTCGGAACAGACAAACGAGCGCTGATTATAATCTCCGCCCATTCGCCCGGCAAACCAAAAATCATTGCGGTTTTCCTCATATCTGCCCATTCGGGCGGCGCGAATCACCCGCGATCGGCGGAGTCGATGAACAGGGTCACCGGCCCGTCATTGACCAGACGCACGCGCATGTCGGCGCCGAAAATGCCGGTCGGCACCGGACGTTCGAGGTCCGTTTCGAGCCGGCGCACGAAGCGGTCGAACAGCGGGCGCGAAATGGCGGATGCCGCCGCGCGATTCCAGGAGGGACGGTTGCCCTTGCGCACGGAGGCGAACAAGGTGAACTGGCTGACCGCCAGGACATCGCCGCCGGCCTCGACGATGCCGCGGTTCATCACCCCCGCCTCGTCGTCGAAGAGGCGCAGACGCGACAGTTTGCCGGACATCCAGGCGATGTCTTCCTCGCCGTCGCTGTCTTCAAACCCGGCAAATACCAGGAGACCATGCCCGATGGCGCCGACGACCTCACCGTTCACTTCGACGCCGGCGGATACGACGCGCTGGGCCACGACCCGCATCGCGCGCTCAGCCGGCGGCGTTCGGGGCGCCGAAGGACACCCGTTGCGCCGGCATTCCATGCGCGGTCAGGGTGGCTTCCATCCAACGCTTGATCCGGTTGGCATCTCCCACGCGGGTCAGCTTGCCGGTGGAGTCGAGCAGGACGATGATCACCGGCCTGTCCGCGACGCGCGCCTGCATCACCAGGCATTTCCCGGCCTCCTGAATGTATCCCGTCTTCGACAGACCGACGTCCCAGGATGTGTTCCTGACCAGCGAGTTGGTATTGTGGAACTCCAGTTGCCGCCCGGCGATTTCCACGACGGCTTCCGCTTTCGTCGAGAACTCGCGGATCAGGGGATAGCGATGGGCGGCGACGACCATCTTTGCGAGGTCGCGCGCGGTCGAAACATTGTTGCGGCTCAGCCCCGTGGGATCCTCGAAACGGGTGTCGCGCATCCCGAGGGAATACGCCTTGCCGTTCATCGCCGCCACGAAGGCGGGCATTCCGCCCGGATAATGCCGCGCCAGCGCGTGCGCGGCGCGATTCTCCGAAGACATCAGGGCCAGGAGCAAGGCCGTTTCCCGCGTCATGGTCGTTCCGATCTGGAGGCGCGAATGGCTGCCGCGCAGGTAATCGACGTCATCCTCGGTGATGGTGATGGTCGCCCGCAGATCGGGCTGGGCGTCCAGCACGACCATCGCGGTCATCAGCTTGCTTATCGACGCGATCGGCACGACGGCGCCGGCGTTTTTCTGGAACAGCGCTCCGCCTCCCGCCTGTTCGACGACGAGCGCCGCGCCGGATTTCACATTCAACAGCCGCGCTTCGTGCCGGCGCGCGCTCGTCACCGGCGGGGCCGTCCCGGCCACGCGCGCTTTCTTCACCCTTTCCGCTGCCGCCGGCATGGGAACGTCATCACGAACCGCGGCTTGCTTCTTCTTGTCCGCCGGTTGTCTGGCGCGCTCGATCGAATTCGAGTCCGCGCCGCTTCTTTGCGCGGCATCAACGGCACCCGCCGGCGCCAAACTCACTCCGAGTGCGACAAAAAGCGCCAACACCGGCCTCAACCTGCCTGACATACCACCCTCCCCGCTTGTCCGAACATCGGGGGAGCTTAACAAAAATATTCAAAAAGATAAAGAAAATTAACGAGATAAGCGCATAACCCGCGAAATGACGTAAGGTCGCCGGGAGTCCGGGTCAAGGCATTCGCGCGGCCCCCGGAAGTCCCTCCTTCAAGGGCCGGGCTTTCCAGAATATGGTAAAATCGTTCGCTTGGACTCGTTGGCAACGTGGTGATGTATTCAGTGTCCATTCCGGTAAATTCTGCCATGTCGGTGTGCCCGGCGTGTCCTGTCCATCGTTTCGCCGTCCGCTTCGCCTTGCGGCGCGGAGGCGAATTCGCGGGACAGGACGCCGGCCGATTCCGGCACCGTAAAATCCGGGCCAGCTCTCTTTTCGGAGGCCGGCCCGGATTCCCGCGCGACGAGCAGGCTTTTTTCAACCATCCCAAAGTGAGTGTATTGCCATGACACAAACCGTACCCATCAATGCTCCTGACTATGTGAAGCACGAAGGCGTAAAACAATGGGTTGCCGAAATCGCCGCGTTGACGACGCCGGAGCGCGTCGTGTGGTGCGACGGCTCGCAAGAAGAGTATGACCGCCTGTGCCAGGAACTCGTCGACGCCGGCACCTTCATCAAACTCAAGAAGCGCAGGAACTCCTTCCTGGCCTCCTCCGACCCCTCCGACGTCGCGCGCGTCGAAGACCGCACCTATATCTGCTCGGAAAAGAAGGACGACGCCGGTCCGACCAACAACTGGGAAGACCCGAAGAAGATGCGCGAGACCCTGAACGGCCTGTTCAGGGGCAGCATGAAGGGCCGCACGATGTACGTCGTGCCGTTCTCGATGGGGCCCCTCGGCTCTCCGATCGCCCAGATCGGCTTCGAGATCACCGATTCGGCCTACGTCGCGGTCAACATGCGCATCATGACGCGCATGGGCAAGGCCGTCTTCCCGGTGCTCGGCGCCAGCGGCACCTTCGTTCCATGCGTCCACTCGATCGGCGCGCCGAAGGAACCCGGCCAGAAAGACCCGAAATGGCCGTGCAACCCGACGGTGAAGTACATCGTGCATTATCCCGAGACACGCGAAATCTGGTCCTACGGCTCCGGCTACGGCGGCAACGCGCTGCTCGGCAAGAAGTGCCTGGCGCTCAGAATCGCCTCGAACATGGCGCGCGACGACGGCTGGATGGCCGAGCACATGCTGATCCTCGGCGTCGAGTCGCCGGACGGCAAGAAACATTACGTCTCCGCCGCCTTCCCGTCGGCCTGCGGCAAGACCAATTTCGCCATGCTGATCCCGCCCAGGGAACTCACCGGCTGGAAGATCACCACGATCGGCGACGACATCGCCTGGATCAAGCCGCGCAAGGACAAGGACGGCGTCACCCGTCTGTACGCGATCAACCCCGAGGCCGGTTTCTTCGGCGTCGCGCCGGGCACCAACGACAAGACCAACCCCAACGCCATGGCCTCGCTCTCCGAAAACACCATCTTCACCAACGTCGCGCTGACCGACGACGGCGACGTGTGGTGGGAAGGCATGGGCCCGGCGCCCGCGCACGCCATCGACTGGCGCGGCCAGGACTGGACGCCCGATCTCAAGGACAAGGACGGTAAACCCGTCAAGGCCGCGCATCCGAATTCGCGCTTCACCGCCCCCGCGTCGCAGTGTCCGTGCATCGACAAGGATTGGGAAAACGCCGCCGGCGTGCCGATCTCGGCCTTCCTGTTCGGCGGTCGCCGCGCCTCCACGGTGCCGCTGGTCACCCAGGCGACCGATTGGGAACACGGCGTCTACACCGCCGCGACGCTCGGGTCGGAGACCACCGCCGCCGCCTTCGGCGCCCAGGGCGTGGTGCGCCGCGACCCCTTCGCCATGCTGCCGTTCTGCGGCTATCACATGGCCGACTACTACGGCCACTGG
>JAITAJ010000137.1 GCA_031284185.1 Accumulibacter sp.
TTCTCGGACATGTATTTTTCAATATCGGAATACGCTTCCTTGTTTGTCGGATACCGCGGGTTCGGGAAAATCACGATCGGCAAGAATGGGAACAAATTGCGTATTTCCTGAAAACGCCCCACCATCATTGACCGCCACCACATGTCTGTCCAGATATCGGCAATATGATAGAGATGTTCCGTCTTCGAGCGGATTTTCGCGAGCATGTCGTTGATACGCTCCGAACAAAGGATCAGAACATTATCGCTGGCTTTCAATTCATCAATATGCACTGGATTGAAGTTTGGGGATCCCGTCAGGTCCTGCTTTATAACATCCGGACTGTTTTTATGAACGGCATCGGACAACCAGAATTTGACGTCAACGTCAAGGCTCAATGACAAATCGAAACAAATTTGCCGGCCGAAACCGTAGTCGATTTCTTCGCAATATACCGACAGGCTTTTGATGCCTCTATCCACAAAATATTGTGAACAAGAATATCCCGAAGCATACATCAAGGGCATGAAATAGGTGAAAACATCGCGCCAGTTTGGATTTCCCGCCATCTTGTTTCCTTTTTGATCTCACGACATCAGGTCTGCGGCTTCATCAGTTCCTCGATCTGCGCCGTCGTCAGGCGATTGACCGGAGCGCCGCGCAGCAGGAGGAATATCCTGGCGGTCTCTTCCAGTTCCTCGGCGGCGTAGATCGCGCCCTGCAAATCGGAGCCGGAGACTACCGGGCCGTGGTTGGCGAGCAGCACGGCGCCATGCCTGTCGGCCAGTCCCCGGATCACCTCACCGAGCGCCCTGTCGCCGGGCCGATGATACGGAACCAGCGGCAGACGTCCGATCTTCATGACGAAATACGGCGTCAGCGGCGGGATGCAGTCGGCGGGATCGAGTCCGGCGAGGCACGAGACGGCGGCGGCATGCGTCGAATGCAGATGCACGATGGCGCCCGCCTTCGGGCGCGCCTCGTACATCGAGCGATGCAGGAAGGCTTCCTTCGACGGCGGGTCGCCGGCCAGGAGACGGCCCTGCCAATCGAGCCGGGAGAGGCGCGCCGGGTCGAGTTCGCCCAGGCAGGAATTGGTTGGCGTGAGCAGCCAGCCCTCGCCGCCGGACAGGCGGACGCTGATGTTGCCGCTGCTGCCGGCGGTCAGGCCGCGCTCGTGGAGCGAACGCGAAAGGCGGGCGATCTTGTCCCGCTCACGGGTTTCTTCGGAGAGAATCTGCGCGTTCATGCGGCCAGTTTACTCCAGGCTTTGAGGAAGAAATCGGGCGTGCCGAAATTGCCGGATTTGAGCGCCAGCGCCAGCGGCTTCTCTCCGCTTCCTTCCTTCGCGAGCGCCGTGGTCCAGGGGACGCCCGGATCGATTTCCGGGCCGATGCGCAGGCCGGTGACGCCGAGCGCCTTGACCACCGCGCCGGAAGTCTCGCCCCCGGCGACGATCAGTTGGCCGACGCCCATCGAGACGATTCCCTGGGCGATGGCCGCCAGCGCGTCCTCGACGAGCGCGCCCGCCTTCTCGGTTCCCAGCCGATCCTGCGCGGCCTTGACGTCCTCCGGGGTCGCGGTGGCGTAGAACAGCGCGGGTTCCTTTTCGATCTTGCCCGCCGCCCAGGCCAGCGCTTCGCTCACCACGTCCCTGCCGCGCGCGAGATCGAGCGGATCGACGTGGAAGGCGGGATGCTTCGCGCGCATTTCTGAAACCTGTCCCTGTGTGGCGATCGAGCAACTGCCGGCGATGACGGCGCGTCGTCCGCCGGTCGGCGGCAGCGCGTCGGCGACCTGAGATTCGGGAAGCAGGCCGGCCTGGCGGAAGTTCCGCGGCAGACCCAGCGCGATGCCGGAACCGGCGGTGACCAGCGGCAGATCGGCGCAGGCGGCGCCGATGGCCATCAGGTCGTCGTTGGTGAGGGCGTCGGGCACGGCGAAGTTGCAGCCTTCGGCTCTGAGGCGGGCGAAGCGTTCCCTGATCGCGTCCGCGCCCTGGCCGACCACGGCGTGATCGACGAGGCCGACCTTGCCCTCGATCTGGGTTTGCAGGAAGCGGACCAGATTGGCGTCGGTCATCGGCGTGAGCGGATGATGGCGCATGCCGGAGTCGGACAGGAGAATGTCGCCGACGAAGAGATGTCCCTTGTAGATGGTTCGGCCATTGACCGGGAAGGCCGGGCAGGCGATGGTGAAGTCGCTCCCCAGCGCCTGCATCAGCGCTTCGGCCACCGGGCCGATGTTGCCTTTCGGTGTGGAATCGAAGGTGGAGCAGTATTTGAAGTAAAACTGGCGGCAGCCCGCCTGTCGCAGCCAGCGCAAGGCGTCCAGCGATTCGGCGGTGGCCCGCGCCACGGGGGAGGTGCGCGACTTGAGCGCGATCACCACCGCGTCGACATCCTCACCGATCGGTTCTCCGGGAACGCCGATCATTTGCACGGTCCGCATGCCGGCCTTCACCAGCATCCCGGCCAGATCCGTGCCTCCGGTGAAATCGTCGGCGATGCAGCCCAACAGGACGGTCATTGCTTGCTCCTTTTCAGATCGATGAACGGGCCGAGCCGTGGCGGACACGGCATGGCGAAAAACGAGGCAAGGATTTTCACTATATCCGCCGGGGCCGATCAAGCCCCGTTCGCTTTCGGAAACCCGATTCCGGGGAAGACCTCGATCACCGCCGAATCGGCCTCGCCGCCATGCCCGGACGCCGAGGCCGACAGGTACGTCTGATGCGCGGCGGCGGAGCGCGGCAGGGGGAAGACGGATTTCTTCGCGTAATCCAGGACGATCCGTGTTGCTTTCATCTGTTTTCCCCTCATGAAAGTGCCGATCCACGCTCCGGGCAATACCACCCGGAACCCGCAACCGACGATGAACCGTCTCGATGGACACCGCTTCCCGAAGTCATTGTTTTCCGGCAACCCTTATTTGTAATACAACAATACATCTCACAATGTTGTCAAGTGAAGCAGTTTCAGAGGACAGCGGTTTGAGAAGACAGCAACTGTGTTCGAAAGCAAGTTTTTTACGCCAAGAGAAGTAGGTCAAGGGAGAGAGAAATTTTCCTGCCAGGGTTGTCCGGATTTGCAGATAGCGTTCAGGATGGAAAGGAGCTTGTGCATACAGGCGACC
>JAITAJ010000199.1 GCA_031284185.1 Accumulibacter sp.
CCTTGACTTACTTCTCTTGGCGTAGAAAAAACTTGATTTTGAACACAGTTGCTGTCTTCTCAAACCGCTCTGTCCTCTGAACCCGAGCGTTCGGTTTTCTGTCCTCTGGACGGCGCGAAGCGCCGCAAACTCATCTGTCTTCTGTCCTCTCAAATTACTGTCCTCTGAACCCCGTCCTCTGAAACTATTTTCCGACGCAGAAACGGCCAAATATTTCTCCGAGGAGGTCGTCCGGCGAGAATTCGCCGGTAATCGCGCCAAGCGATCGCTGGGCCATGCGCAGCTCTTCGGCGAACAGTTCGAGTTGCGCGATGCGTTCGCGCGCTGCTTGCAGATGTCCGAGCGTTTCGGCGAGCGCGCGCAGATGCCGCTCGCGGGCGACGAACACTTGATCGACCGGCTGCCAGCCGGCGACACGCAGCAATTCCTGCCGCAACAGGTCGATTCCGTCCCCGTTCCCCGCCGACAGCAGAATCGCCGCCCCGCTCGCCTCTTGCCGCCGCTCGGGCCGCATTCCGGCCAGGTCGATTTTGTTGTGCGCGATGATCCGGGCCGGCGACGGCGGCAATCGGGCAAGAATGGCCTGCTCCGCTACGCCGATGCCTTGCCGCGCGTCGACCAGCAGCACGACGACATCGGCCTTCTCGATTTCGCGCCAGGCGCGCGCGACGCCGATCCGTTCGATCTCGTCATGGGTTTCGCGCAGCCCGGCAGTGTCGATGAACCGCAGGGGGATGCCTTCGATCTGCGCGTTGCCGCGTACCACGTCGCGCGTGGTACCGGCCACCGGCGTGACGATCGCCAGCTCTTCGCCGGCCAGGCGGTTGAGCAGGCTCGACTTGCCGACGTTCGGCCGTCCGGCGAGCACGACGTGCAAACCTTCCTGCAACAGACGGCCCTGCCGCGCGCGCGCGATGATTTCGGCCAGTTTCGCCAGCAGGCGTTCAAGCCGGTCACAGGCATCCGTCGTTTGCAGAAAGTCGATTTCTTCGTCGGGAAAGTCGAGCGTCGCTTCCGCCAGCGCGCGCAATTCGACGAGCCGATCTCGTAGAGCATGTATTTCCCGCGAAAATTCGCCTTGCAGGGAACGCATGGCGCCACGCGCGGCGGCGGCCGTCGAGGCGTCGATCAGGTCGATGACGGCTTCGGCCTGGGCCAGATCGAGCTTGCCGTTGAGAAAGGCGCGACGGGTGAATTCGCCCGGTTCGGCCAGCCGCGCGCCGAGTTCGAGACAGCGGTCGAGCAGCAGCTTCATCACGACCGGGCCGCCATGCCCGTGCAATTCCAGCACGTCCTCACCCGTGAAGGAGGCGGGCGCGGGAAAATGGAGCACGAGGCCGCTGTCGATGCCGCCGCCATCGGCGGCCTTGAAGTTGGCGAGGGTGGCGCGGCGCGGGGCCGGCGCCTTGCCGGTGAGCGCGGCGGCAAAGGCCGCCAGACGCCCACCCGAGACACGGACGATGCCAATGCCGCCACGACCGGGCGCCGTGGCGATGGCGGCAATCGTGTCAGGCTCTGGCGTCGTTGGCGGCCTTTCCGCCACGTTCGATCATCCGCGTGATCTGCCACTGCTGGGCAATGGACAGGATGTTGTTGACCACCCAGTAGAGCACCAGACCTGCCGGGAAGAAGAAGAACATGATGCCGAAGGCAAAGGGCATGATCATGGCGACCTTGGCCTGGATCGGGTCGGGCGGCGTCGGGTTGAGCCTGGTCTGGATCATCATGCTAGTTATCATCACGATCGGCAGCACGTAATACGGGTCCTGCGAGGATAGGTCATGAATCCACAGGATCCAGGGGGCGTTGCGCATTTCGACGGCGCCCAGCAGCGCCCAGTAGAGGGCGATGAAGACGGGAATCTGAATGAGGATCGGCAGGCAGCCGCCCAGCGGGTTGATTTTCTCCGTCTTGTAGAGATTCATCATCTCCATGTTCAGTTTTTGCCGGTCGTCGCCACAACGCTCCTTGAGCGCTTGCAGCCGCGGGGTCAGGGTGCGCATCCTGGCCATCGATTTGTAACTGGCCGCGGAGAGCGGGAAAAACAGCCCTTTGATGAGGATGGTCAGGATGACGATGGACCAGCCCCAGTTGCCGATGAGCTTGTTGATGACTTCAAGCAGCCAGAAGATCGGCGCGGCGACGATGGTCAGCCAGCCATAGTCGACGACCAGCGCCAGCCCCTGCGCGCCAATGCCGCCTTCGGCGACCGGCTTGGCCAGTTGATTGAGAATCGACTGAATCTGCGGACCGGCGTAAAGCGAGACGGCATGGTCGAGTTTGCTTCCGGGAGCGATCACCGGAACAGGAACGATCAGGCCGGCAGCCACTACCGGATTGTCTCCTTCTTCGAGACTGCGCACGTAGAATTCGCGTTGCAGCTTCTCCGGCGGTATCCAGGCGGAGACGAAATAGTGCTGGATCATCGCCATCCAGCCGTTGTCGGCTTTCCGCTCAAACTTGGCGCTGCCTTTTTCGATGTCCGAGAAACCGATCTTCTGGAACTTGCCTTGCTCGGTATATTCCGCAGGCCCGGTGAAGGTGTTGACCATGCTGCTTTCACCCGCCGGCGCCCGCGTGTCGCGCTGCAACTGGTAGTACGCATGCGCCGCGATTTCCTTGTCGCTGCCGTTGTCGATTTCGTGAGTGACGCCAATCAGGTAGCTGCCGCGCCGGAAGGTGTAAATCTTGGTCACTCTGACGCCGTTCACGGCGGGCGCTTCCAGTTTCAACTGGATCGTATCTTCGCCATCGGGCAGTTCGCGCTTGCCCGGAAGCGGGGAAAACGAGGTCTTGTGATTGGGCAGGCCCTCGCCGATCAGGCCGCTCTGCGCCGCATAGCGATGTTGGATGTCGAACAGCCTGAAAACCCTGGATTTGTCTTCGGTCGCCTTGTAACCCGGCAGATCCAGCCCGACCAGATCGCCTCCGCGCACGGATACCTGGGCGACGAACAGGTCGGTCCGAACTTCGACGATTTCGTCCTTGCCCACGGGCGCCGCCGGTGTCGACGCGATCACTGAATCCGCTCCGGTCGAGGCCGACGGAGCCGGTATATTCGCCGATGACGCCGGCGGCACGGCGGATGTCGATACAGGCGCGGCCGGAACGCTCGAAGACGGCGGCGGCGTCAGATCCCTGGGGTTGTTGTATTTCTGCCAGGCATCCCAAAGCATGGCCAGCGAAAAGAAGAAGACACAGAACAGGATGAGGCGTCGGTTGTCCATGAACAGCCTACTTGGCAGATGAGGATTTTAAGGAACGGGATCGAAACCGCCCGGATTCCAGGGATGGCAGCGGCAGAGGCGTCTGATTCCGAGACATACGCCCTTGCGCGCTCCGTGCTTTTCGATCGCTTGGGCGGTGTAGTCGGAACAACTCGGGAAAAAGCGGCAGTTCCGCCCCAACAGCGGGCTGATCATGTAGCCATAGCAGCGAATCAGCAGCAGAAGCGGTTTCATCTTAGGGTCCAATAGCGCGCACTTTTTCCAGCAGACTCCGAATTTCTTCAGCCAAGGCCCGCCTGTCGATGGGCAGGTCCGGCTTGCCCGCGAGACGAACGATCAGGTCGCGGGAAGGCAGATCGGAACACCGAACACGAAAGATTTCACGAACCAGCCGCTTGACCAGGTTGCGATCAACCGAAAGGCGAAGATGGCGCTTTGCCATTACCAGGCCCAATCGAGCGCCGCCGTTTTGCTCACTCCCGCGAGGGCCGTAATGTAACAGGAAATTCGCGCTCTTGATTGCCTTCCTGAAACTAAAAACGGATGAAAAATCATCCGTTCCAGTCAATCGATGGCGTCTCGGAAATCCGTTCGGACGCTTTCGGCTTTCCTGTGCGGGCGGAAGGTTCAAACGGCCAGACGATGCCGACCCTTGGCGCGGCGGGCGCGGATCACCGCGCGGCCCCCACGGGTAGCCATGCGGACGAGAAAGCCATGCGTGCGTTTGCGGCGAACCACCGACGGTTGATAGGTACGTTTCATGGTAAAACCCTCGAAATCATTGCGAACCAAACCTTGGATTAGATATCAAAAAGCTCAATTTTGTCAAGTCCTTGCTTTCTTCCTTCATGGACTTTTGAATCCGTCCGCCTGAATGATTTCCAGATCGTCCGCCACGGGAATCGCAAACGGGCTTTCCGGCTTCATGCACATTCGCTTGCGGTTAAAATAGAAGTCTTCGGGGATCGAGGACTTCTGCCGTGAACAACGCGCCCAAAAACAGTAAAGAGACCGCCGCCGTCACACTGGCAAGCAATTTCATCCGCAATATCGTCGAAGCCGATCTGGCCGCCGGCAAGCATGCTCAACGCCGTTGGTCCGGCAGGCCGGGACCGGCGTCGCAACAGCTCGAAGGCGCGCTCGATCCGGCGCGTATCCGCACCCGCTTTCCGCCGGAACCGAACGGTTATCTGCACTTCGGCCATGCCAAGTCGATCTGCCTGAATTTCGGGCTGGCGCGCGATTACGGTGGACGCTGCCATTTGCGCTTCGATGACACCAATCCGGAAAAGGAGGAAAAGGAATATGTCGATTCGATCATCGATGCCGTGCGCTGGCTCGGTTTTTCCTGGCGGGACGGGGAGGAGGACAACCTCTATTACGCTTCGGACTACTTCGACTGGATGGTCGCCTGCGCCGAGTATCTGATCGAATCCGGGAACGCCTACGTCGACAGCCAGAGCGCCGACGAAATGCGCCTGAGCCGGGGCACGCTCACCGAATCCGGCAAGGATTCGCCCTACCGCAAGCGCGGCCCGGAAGAAAACATGCTGCTGTTCCGCCGTATGCAGACCGGGGAATTCCCGGATGGCGCGCACATCCTGCGCGCCAAGATCGACATGGCCTCGCCCAACATCAATCTGCGCGACCCGGCGATCTACCGCATCCGCCACGCCGAACATCACAACACGGGCAACCGCTGGTGCGTTTATCCGATGTATACCTTCGCTCATCCGATCGAGGACGCATTGGAGAACATCACACATTCGATCTGTACCCTGGAATTCGAGGATCAGCGGCCCTTCTACGACTGGCTGCTGGAGCGCCTGGCCGAAGGCGGCCTCTTGCAGTACCCGCTGCCGCAGCAGATCGAGTTCTCGCGTCTGAACCTGACCTACGTCGTGCTCTCCAAGCGTAAACTCATCCAGTTGGTCGAGGAAAAGCACGTTTCCGGCTGGGACGATCCACGGATGCCGACCATCGTCGGCGCGCGCCGCCGCGGGTATACGCCGGAGGGCTTCCGCCTGTTTGCCGAGCGCATCGGCGTGTCCAAGGCCGACTCATTGATCGATTACACGCTGTTCGAGGATTGCATGCGCGAGGTGCTCAACGAATCGACCGAGCGTCGCGTCGCCGTGCTCGATCCGTTGAAGCTGATCATCGATAATTACCCGGCGGGCCATACCGAGGAATGCTTCGCGCCCAATCATCCGTTGAAGCCGGAACTCGGAAAGCGCATGATGCCTTTTGGCCGCGAGCTGTGGATCGAGCGCGAGGATTTCATGGAAACGCCGGCGCAGGGTTACCACCGGCTTTATCCCGGCAATGTCGCCCGGTTGCGCCACGGTTTCGTGATCAGATGCACCGGCTGCGACAAGGATGACAGCGGCAAGGTCGTCGCCGTGCATGGCGAATACCTGCCGGATTCCAGGAGCGGCACGCCCGGCGCTGACAATTACAAGGTCAAGGGCAACCTGCACTGGGTGTCGGTGATCGACGCTCATCAGGCCGAGGTGCGCCTCTATGATCGCCTCTTTGCCAATCCCGCCCCTGGATCGGGTGAGCGTGATTTCCTCGATGACCTGAACCCGAACAGCGTTCGAGTCATTACCGCGCAACTGGAACCCACGCTGAAAAACGCCGGACGGGAGGAACGCTTCCAGTTCGAGCGGCATGGCTATTTCGTTGTCGACCCCGTCGATTCGCGCGAGGGCGCGCCGGTCTTCAACCGGACGGTAACGCTCAAGGATTCGTGGGGAAGAGCGGGACAGAAGGAATCGGCCCGCCGTTGAAATTCACGTGAAATCCGGCGCCGCGCGGAGTCGAAGTCACCATGAAACCGAATGGAAACCTATAGCTGGAAGGCCACCCACAGCAGCAGACCTTCGGCCAGCGCCCACGCCCGGCCTGGCCATCGACAGGAATAGGGCTTGCAGCCCCCGCGCAGCGACTCCACCCAGCGCGCAAAATCCATGACAGCCGACTGATCGTAGAAAGCGATCATCATTTCGTAGTTGAGGAAGAGGCTGCGCCCGTCGAGGTTGGCCGATCCGACCAGTGCCAGTTCATCGTCTATCAATATGGCTTTGGCATGTACCATGCGCGGATGCAGCCAGACGCGCGCGCCCGCGAGGATCATGTCGCGCAAGGCGCGATGGCGGGCGAAATCGGCCAGCTTGTGATTCGACCGCTCCGGCATCACCAGATCGACCTCGATCCCGCGGCGGGCCGCCAGCGTCAGTGCCATCAACAACGAGGAATCGGGAACGAAATACGGCGTGACCGCGAGGATGCGTTGCCGCGAGGTGAAACAGGCCGAAACCAGCAAGGTGAAGATGGTATCGTCCGCGCGATCGGGACCGCTGTCGATCAACTGCGCCAGGGCCGGCGTCGCGCCGGCGGCGCCGCGCACGGCGGCATCGACGCTGGCCGGCGTTTCTTCCCTTTCATTGGCGAAGGCCCAGTCGCGCTCGAACTGTCCATAGACCTGCGCCACCAGTTCGCCGGAAAGATCGAAGGAAAGATCGATCCACGGTGTACGCCGAAAAATCGGCCGGGGATCGCCCTCGAAGTATTCCGCCGCCAGATTTCTCCCCCCGCACCAGAGATACTTCCCGTCGGCAATGACCATCTTGCGATGGTTGCGCAGATTGGTTCGCCCGCGTTTGGAAGAGCTGAACGGCGGTACGAAGCGGACGACCTCGATGCCGGCCTTGCTCAGTTTCCGCAGATTGGGATAGCCGCCCAGGTAGATACCGATGCCGTCGATCAGCAGCCTTACACGCACACCGGCGCGCGCCCGCCGTTCAAGCAGCCTGAGAATTTCACCGCCAAGCACGTCCCGGCCAATGAGAAAGGTCGATATGTCGAGACTGGAGGTGGCGCCGGAAATGAGGCGGCGCAAGCCATTCAACGCGCTGCTGCCGTCGGCGTGGATGTTCAGGCTGTCGTAGGAAGCGGGATCGGGAAGCCCCATGGCCGCGCCCAGTTGCAGCGAGCGGAGCATCGTCGGGTGGCCGGTCGCCGCCGGGATCGAAATGGCATGAGCTTTCGGAGGCTTGCGCAAGGCCGCCACCTTGCGGCTGCCAAAAGCCAGATAGAGCGGCAAGGCCAAATAGGGCACCAGCAGAATGCCAAGCACCCAGGCGATCGCCGCCGATGGATGGCGGCGCTGGTTCAAGGTCCGGGAAACGCTGGCATAGATGGTGAGGCCCACCATGACCAACAACACATCGAGCACCTGCCAGTTTGCCCAGATGAAATCCATCACCAATCCGATTCCCCTTCTGTCAAGTCTCCCGGCGGGCGCGAGCGAAAGCCCGCCCCATGCCATGTCTGGCTTCTGGCGTGCCGCTGGTCTGGACGCCCGTTCAGACCAGCGGCCTCACTCCACGGTAACCGATTTGGCCAGATTGCGCGGCTTGTCGACGTCCGTCCCACGTACCAGGGCCACGTGGTAGGCCAGTAGTTGCAGCGGAACCACGTGCAGCAACGCGGAAAGCTGTCCGTAATGTTCGGGCAGGCGCACCAGGTGTACACCGTCCGTCGCCGCGATTTCACTGTCGGCGTCGGCAAATACATAAAGCTCGCCACCCCGCGCCCGGACTTCCTGCAAATTCGATTTCAGCTTTTCCAGCAGCGCGTCGTTCGGCGCCACGGCGATCACGGGCATGTTCTTATCTACCAGGGCCAGCGGCCCATGCTTCAACTCGCCGGCCGGATACGCTTCGGCATGGATGTAGGTGATTTCCTTGAGCTTGAGAGCCCCTTCGAGCGCGATCGGATAATGGCGTCCGCGCCCGAGAAACAGCGCGTTCTGTTTCATGGCGAAGCGCTCCGCCCATTCCTGGATCCGTGGTTCGAGTTCGAGCACGCGCGAGACGGCCATCGGCAGATGGCGCAAGCGTTCGAGTTCGGCTGTCATGGTGACGTCGGACAGCCGTCCGCGCAACTTGGCAATGACCAGAGTCAACAGATACAGCGCGGCGAGCTGTGTGGTAAACGCTTTGGTGGAAGCCACACCGATCTCCGGACCGGCACGTGTGATGAAGCGCAGATCGTTTTCACGTACCAGCGAGGATTCCGGTACGTTGCAGATGCACAGCGTCCGTTGCATGCCCGAGGATTTCGCATGGCGCAGCGCGGCCAGCGTGTCCGCCGTCTCGCCGGACTGGGAGAGCGTGATCACCAGGGTGCGCGGATCGGCGACTGATTCGCGGTAGCGATATTCGCTGGCTGCCTCGACGTTGCAAGGCACTCCGGCCAATGCTTCGAGCCAGTAGCGAGCGACCAGGCCGGCGTGATAGCTGGTGCCACAGGCGATGATCAGCACCTGCCTCAAGTCCTTGAGATTGTCTTCGCAATGAGCGCCGAAAAATCCCGGATGAACGCTGCGCACTGCGCCTATCATCTCCAGGGTATTACTCAGAGCCGTCGGCTGCTCGAATATTTCCTTTTGCATGTAATGCCGGTATTGGGCGAGTTCGATCGAGTCGGCCGAGAGATGGGTTTCACTTTCGGGACGCTCGACCGGCGTACCGTCGACGCGCGTGATACGGTAGCCCACGCGCGTCAGTTCCGCGCAGTCACCGTTCTCCAGATAAATGATGCGGCGCGTCACCGGCAACAACGCCGAGGCATCCGAGGCCGCGTAGTTGCCTTCGGTGGATAAACCAATCAACAGGGGCGAACCTTCACGCGCGACGATCACGTGTCCAGGCTCGGACTCACGCAGAACGGCCAGCGCGTACGCGCCTTGCAGTTGAGCGATCGCCGCGCGTGTCGCCACGAAAAGATCCGCCGTCTTCTTCAGCTCGGAAACGATCAGATGCGCCACGACCTCGGTGTCCGTATCCGAGGTAAACTCGAATTTTTCGTCTTTCAGGCGCGCGCGCAGGGCCTCGTGGTTTTCGATGATTCCATTGTGTACGATGGCAAGGCCGCCGGAAACGTGCGGATGCGCATTGCGCTCGTTGGGCGCGCCGTGTGTCGCCCAGCGCGTGTGAGCGATTCCTGTCTTGCCGTCGACATGCGACGCTTCGGCCTGCGCGGCCAGCTCGGCGACCCGTCCGACCGAGCGCAGACGCTTCATTCCCGTCTTGTCGATCAGCGCCAGTCCGGCCGAATCGTAGCCGCGATATTCGAGTCGGCGCAGACCTTCCAGGAGAACGGAAACGATATTGCGGTCCGCAACCGCCGCGACGATGCCACACATGATTCATCCGTCCAGAGTGAGGGGAAGGGGAGAGAAAGCGCCGAAGCGGATTTTATTCCAATTCCGGCAGATGGTGACGCGAAGGTGTGGCGTAGTCGTTCGTTTCACGTGAAACACGTGAAACGGCTCATCCCGAAATTTTGAGCGTGCCGAAAGGCGGCGCATCACTGATCGCCGCGTGCAGAACGTCGATCACCTGGGGACGAGGGAAAGTGACTCTCCAGGCCAGTCCGACCCGCCGCATCGGTTGCGGCGCGGAAAAGCGGCGTATCTGGAGCAGCTTCGGGTTTTGCGGCCACGATTTCGCTGCCGATATCGGAACCACCGAAATTCCCGCGCCGCTTGCGACCATGTGTCTGATCGTTTCCAGGGAACTCCCTTCCAGCGCGCCTTCGATTCCCCCCGGCTCGGAGAGCTTCGGACAGGCTTCGATCACCTGATCACGAAAACAATTCCCTTTCCCAAGCAATAACAAATTCTCGGCGGCAACCTGCGCGCTCGATATCACCTTGTTGGACGCCAGAGGATGATCATTGGGCAAAGCAACACAGAAGGGCTCGTCATATGCCGGGCGAACGACGATTCCGGGTTCCGTGAAAGGAAGCACGATGACGATCACGTCCAGTTCGCCCCGTCGCAACTGTTCGCTCAGATTGACCGTGAAGTTCTCGCTGATGAACAGCGGCATTTGCGGCGCGTGTGTGTGCAAGGCTGGAATGAGCCTGGGAAGAAGATAGGGGGCGATGGTGTAAATGACTCCCAGACGCAAGGGCCCGACCAATGGATTTCTGCCCTGTCCGGCAATGTCCTTGAGGCGCTCGGCCTCGTGCAAGACCCGCTCCGCTTGTTGCGCGATCTTCTCTCCGACCGGAGTCGGACGGACATCGGCGGGAGTTCTTTCAAACAGCGTGATGTTCAGGCGTGATTCAACCTTTTTCAACGCTACCGAAAGCGTCGGCTGGCTCACATGACATTTTTCCGCCGCACGCCCGAAATGACGCTCACGCGCCAGGCTCACGATGTAGCGAAGCTCGGTAAGCGTCATTGGCGGTTCGCTGGCGCCTATCGGTCAGACATCGATGTTGCGGGCCGCAAGCGCATTGGCCTCGATGAAATTGCGCCGCGGTTCGACCAGTTCACCCATCAGGGCAGTCAAAATTTCGTCGGCGCCGATCACGTCCTCGATCTTTACCTTGAGTAGACGGCGAATCCTGGGATCCATCGTCGTTTCCCAGAGCTGTTCCGGGTTCATTTCACCAAGCCCCTTGTAACGCTGCTTGGATATTCCCTTTTCCACTTCATTCAACAACCAGGCAATTGCTTCGCCAAAGCTCGAAACCGGCTGTTTTTTGTCCGCGCGGGTCACATGGGCGCCTGGCCCGAAAAGATTCGATAGTGTCATTGCCGTCTTGCGCAATTGCGCATAATCGCCACTACCGACAATATCTTCGTCGATGACGAAAACGCGAAGATTACCGTGATGCATCCTTTCCAGCCGCAGTTGCCAGCATTCCTTTGCCTCGTCGAAACGGGCGAAGACATGGATGTCCGATTTGTGCCCAATCACCGACATGATGGCCGAGGCGCATGCTTCGGCAGCACCTTGATCCGACAAATCGAGTTCAAGATTGAAATCAACCAAGGCATGCAGCACTTCCGGGTCGATCATGTGCGACAGCCGGTTGATGACCGCATCGGCAAGCAGATATTCGCGCGCCAGCTCCTCGAGCGCGGTTCCCGAAATTCCCACCCCGCCCTGCTTGGTGACCAATGATGCATTTTCAAGCGCCAGTGTCAGCAGAAACTGATTGAGCGCCTGATCGTCCTTGAGGTAGCGCTCTGTTTTTCCATGCTTGACCTTGTAGAGCGGCGGCTGCGCGATGTAGATGTGTCCGCCTTCCACCAGTTCCGGCATCTGCCGATAGAAAAAAGTCAGAAGCAGCGTGCGGATATGCGCGCCGTCGACGTCGGCATCGGTCATGATGATCAGGCGGTGATAACGCAGCTTCTCCGGCTTGTATTCATCCTTTCCGATCCCGGTTCCGAGCACCGTGATCAGCGTCGCAATCTCCTGCGACGAGATCAATTTGTCGAAACGCGCCTTTTCGACATTGAGTATCTTGCCTCTGAGCGGCAAGATGGCTTGAAATTTCCGGTCGCGCCCTTGCTTGGCTGAACCGCCCGCCGATTCACCCTCGACGAGATAGAGTTCGCATAGCGTCGGATCCTTTTCCTGACAATCCGCCAGCTTGCCGGGCAAGCCGACACCATCGAGCAGACTCTTGCGCCGAGTCATTTCCCGAGCCTTGCGGGCGGCGTCCCGCGCCCGCGCCGCCTCCACGATCTTTCCGGTGATCACTTTCGCGTCCAGCGGGTGTTCCTCCAGGAATTCCGCCAATTTGGCTGCCACCACCTCTTCGACGGCCGGGCGTGCTTCCGACGAAACGAGCTTCATCTTGGTCTGCGATGCAAATTTCGGATCCGGCATCTTTATCGACAATACACACGCCAATCCTTCGCGCATGTCGTCTCCAGTGATGTCGACCTTGGCCTTCTTGGCGATTTCGTTCTCTTCGATGTATTTGTTGATGACTCGCGTCATCGCGGCGCGCAGACCTGTCAGATGTGTCCCACCGTCGGATTGTGGAATATTGTTGGTGAAGCACAGCACCTGCTCGACGTATGTGTCGTTCCACTGCATGGCGACTTCGACACCAATGGCGCCAGTGGCCGTGACGGACTCGCCGGCGGCAACGAAGACGCTCGGGTGCAGTACCGTTTTGGAACGGTTGATATACTCGACGAATCCCTTCACCCCGCCCAGGAAGGCAAAATCTTCTTCCTTGCCATTGCGCTGGTCGATCAGCCGTATCTTGACGCCATTGTTGAGGAAGGACAACTCACGCAATCGCTTGGCGATGATTTCATAATGGAACTCGACCTGCCCGAAAATTTCCTCGTCGGCCATGAAATGCACCTCGGTGCCCCGTTTTTCCGTATTTCCAAGCACCTTGACCGGCGACACCTCGACGCCACCCTGAACTTCGACCAGGCGATCGGCGACACTGCCTCGATTGAAGTCGAGCTGGTATCTCTTCCCGTCGCGCCGAATCGTCAGACGCAGCCATCTCGAAAGCGCGTTGACACAGGAAACACCGACTCCATGCAATCCACCAGAAACCTTGTACGAGTTCTGATTGAACTTCCCTCCAGCATGCAGCACACACATGACGATTTCAGCCGCCGAACGCTTCGGTTCATGCTTGTCGTCGAATTTGATTCCGGTTGGAATTCCACGCCCGTTGTCACTCACGGAAATCGAATTATCGGTATGAATGATGAGAACGATATCGTCACAAAATCCAGCCAATGCCTCATCGATCGCGTTGTCGACGACTTCAAATACCATGTGATGTAAACCGGTGCCATCGGATGTGTCGCCGATATACATTCCCGGACGTTTGCGAACCGCCTCCAAACCTTCCAATTGTTGAATACTGGATTCGTCATAGGCCATCTGACCGCTGTCTTCAATCATCCCAATTCCAATTTTCCAATTTTTGTTTCACGTGAAACTCGGTAGCAACACAAAACGAGCCGCAGATGCGATCCGAGCAATATCAGGCGAAACGACCCGAACCACAAAGACATCAGCGTACCAGTGAGCTGGAATCGACGTCAGATTCTCATCGGCATCACGACGTACTTGAAGAACTCGTTGCCCGGCAGGGTCAACAAGGCGCTGGAATTGGCATCGTTGAAACCCCATTCGACGAATTCCGACGAGGCATTGTTGAGAACATCGAGCAAGTAACCGACGTTGAATCCCACGTCGATCGCATCCCCGGAATAATCGGTCTCGATTTCTTCCTGCGCTTCCTCGTGCTCCGCATTTGCCGCTACGATCTTCAAACTGCCCGGCGTCAGGATCAGGCGCACTCCCCGGAACTTTTCGTTGGTCAGAATCGCGGCTCGATTCAAGGACTGTAGCAAGGTAGTCCTGCTCAGGGTGACCGAATTCTTGAGACTTGGCGGAATGACCCGCTCATAGTCCGGGAATTTTCCGTCGATCAACTTGGAAACCAAAACGATATTTCCGAACTGGAAGCGAATCTGGGCCGCCGTCATTTCAATCAGCACCGGGTCATCGCTGTCGGCAAGTAAACGGCTCAATTCGAGCACGGTCTTGCGCGGCAGAATGAGTTCCTGCTTCGGCACCGAAACATTTTCACCAAATGTCATATGAGCATACGCCAGCCGATGCCCGTCGGTCGCCACCGCTCGCAATTCGCCGCCATCAACCAACAGCAAGAGCCCGTTCAAATAGTACCGGACATCCTGCAACGCCATCGCGAACTGGGTCTGTGCCAACAAGTGACGAAACTGCTTCTGAGTCAACTCGATTCTTTTCGGCTCGGTTTCCGACATCGCCATGCGTGGAAAATCCTCGTCCGGCAAGGTCTGTAAATTGAAACGGCTCTTTCCGGCCTTGATCTGTAGCCGCTTGTCTTCGAGAGCGAGCGTGATTTCGCAATCGTCCGGCAAAGAACGCAAAATGTCCTGGAGTTTTCTCGCACCGACCGTCATTGCACCATCCCCATCCCCGGCTGACACTTCCGCCGAGGTGGTGATCTGTATCTCGATATCCGTTGCCAGAAAAGTCAACCTGTCGCCCTTCTTCTCCAGCAGGACGTTGGACAGGATCGGCAAGGTGTGGCGTTTCTCCACAATACCGGAAACCGACTGGAGAGGAACGAGAAGTGAATCGCGTTGAGTTTTCACTAGTATCATTTTTATATAAATCCTATAAAGAGATAATCTTCAGAACAACTCTGTGGGTATCCTGAAATAATACTTGGATATCAATGTGTTGGGTGAAAAAATGCACGTGCGGAACCCCTGTACTGTCTTGTGGATGAAAGTTGATAACTTGTTCACAGATGCATTTTCACGACTTTATCTACCTTTTGAACACAGCTTTTTCACCCGGTTATCCACAACCCCTGCAGCCGGCTCCAGGGAGCTAGCCTTTCAGTACCTGTAATAATACGTGTACATTGTGGTTGAGTTCATTATCCTTTTCACGCAAGGTGTCGATCGTCCGTACGGCGTGCAGAACCGTCGTATGATCGCGCCCGCCGAAGGCTTCGCCAATGGATGGATAGCTTTGTGAAGTCAGGTTCTTGGCCAACCACATGGCGACTTGCCGGGGACGCGCTATCAGGCGTGAGCGCTTTTTTGAAAAAAGGTCCGAGACCTTGATCTTGAAATAGTCGGCGACCGTTTTCTGGATATTTTCTACGGTAATCTGACGGTTCACGGCGCCAATGAGATCCTTCAAGGCCTCCTTGGTCAATTCGAGATTGATCCTTCGTCCATAAAAGGATGCGTAAGCCAGCACCTTGTTCAACGCGCCTTCAAGCTCACGCACGTTCGAGTGAAGGTGTTTGGCGATGTAGAACGCGACCTCGTTATCGAGCGCAATCCCCTTGGTTTCCGCTTTTTTCTTCAGGATCGCCACGCGCATTTCTGTTTCCGGAGGCTCGACCTGTACCGTAAGTCCCCAGTCGAAACGGGTGATCAGGCGGTTTTCGAGCCCGGAAACATTCTTCGGGTAGGTGTCGCAAGTGATCACGATCTGCTTTTTCGTCTCGGTCAATGTATTGAAGACGAAAAAAAACTCTTCCTGCGTCCGGTTCTTGCCGTTGAAGAACTGAACGTCATCGAGCAACAGGACGTCGAGCGAACGGTAATAATGCTTGAAGGCATCGAACGATTCCGTCTGGTAGGCACGCACCAAGTCAGAAAAATAGTCCTCCGCATGGACATAGCGGATGATCTTTTCGGGGCACTGCTTCACGATGTGATTGCCGATGGCGTGGATGAGGTGGGTTTTTCCAAGCCCGGCTCCACCGTAAATGAACATCGGGTTGTAGGCGCCTTCGCCCGGATTCGTGGCTACGTGCAGCGAGGCGGCGCGCGCCAGATCGTTGGCCTTGCCGACGACCAGATTGTCGAAGCTGAAACTTTGGATCAGGCGCGTCTTTTCGTAGGCGTGGATCGAGTAGGTTTTTGAAGCAGGCATATTGACGAAGCTGGGGCGACTGATCGACGCCGCCGGCTTCAAATCTTCGGAATCGGTGGACTGTCCGGCTTGCTGAAGCTCAACGGACAGGGAAATACAGACCGGGGCGGAGAAGTACTGATTGCCAAGCTCTTCGATGCGCCCGAGGTAGCGCTCCTTCACCCACTTCAGGATGAACCCGTTTGGCGCTACGAGACGCAACTCCTTGTCCAGGGCATCCTCACCCTCCAGACGCAACGGACGAATCCAGGTGTTGAATTGCTGGGGTGAAAGCTCCTGCTCGAACTGACTCAGACAAGAATTCCAGAAACTGCCCATTGCTAATATTTCAATAAAACCGAGACACGCTGGTTGATGAACACTCACGACTTTGACACGGATTCGACGCGGAAAACGCATGATGCCTTGACCATCGCCGATGTTTCTCCGATGAACGGACGAACACCGACGACGCATTCAAGTCGGAATTCTAACCCGAGCGGGAATAGTTATCCACAGCCCGCGAAAAAATTATCATGAACTTTTGAATCCTCCTGTCCGGCAAACGGATGGCAAGTCTCCCCCGTCCATCATGCCGTCGCCTTCGTTTTCATCGGGTCGTTGAAATCGACGGTGCTTGGCAAGCGTCGCATTCCCGCCGCTCCTTCCACCTTTCTCAGGGAAATGGACAGGCTCGGCATCCATGCAACTGCTCCGGTGAGCCGCATCCTGACGCCTGACGTCCTGAGCCGTGCTAAACTCGGAAAGACAAACGATCGATTTTTCCAACATTGTCTCCTTTTTTTTCGTCCGCGTCGCAGTCGCGCTCCACTCCCGGCAAGCGCGTCGTCCGCGTCCACAAACCTGATGGGAATGCGAGGAAGGACCGGATGGCCGCGAACATCCCGCCCTGCGGCCTGGACGCAAGCTCGCTCGGTTACAGTCTGCTGTTGGCGGCGCGGGTTCTCGTCCTCGTCCATGCCGGGAAGAGCCTGAACGAAGCGTTTTCTTTGCTGGCCGGTGAACCGGATGCCGCCCGCGCGGCGGCGCGGGACGCCATTTATGGGACCTTGCGCAGCCACGGGCGAGGTGAATTCATCCTTGGCCGGCTGATGAAACAGCCGCTGACCCACGCCGAAACACAGGCGCTGCTCCTGGCCGCGCTCTATCGCCTGGAAACACGTCTGGAAGCCGCGCCGATGGTCGTCGATCAGGCCGTGGCGGCGGCAGGCGAGCTGACGAATGGCGCCCTGAAGGGGGTGGTCAACGGCGTGCTGCGTAACTTCCTGCGCCAGCGTGAGCGCTTGCTCACGGAACTGCGGCAGGATGACGTGGCGTATTTCCAGCATCCCGCCTGGTGGCTTTCGCGCCTACGCCGCGCCTACCCGGAAGACTGGCAGGGCATCGTCGCGGCGGACAACGGTCCGCCGCCGATGACCTTGCGGGTCAACGCGCGCAGGATTTCCGTCGACGATTATCTCGGGAAGCTACAGGCGGCGGGGATCGTGGCAAAACCGGCTGGCGCCGTGGGATTGATGCTCGAAACACCACAGCCGGTGAATCGTCTGCCGGGTTTTACCGAGGGATGGGTTTCCGTACAGGATGCCGGCGCCCAGCGCGCGGCGGAGTTGCTCGATCCGGCGGCTGGCGAGCGCATCCTGGATGCCTGCGCGGCGCCCGGGGGGAAGGCCGCGCATCTCCTCGAACGCGCCGAAGCGGATCTGCTGGCGCTGGACATCGATGCCGCGCGCATGTTGCGTGTCGAAAACAACCTGAAGCGCCTGGGCCTGACGGCCGGAATGCGCGTGGCCGATTGTCTGGCGGTGGAACGGTGGTGGGACGGGCGCCGGTTCGACGCCATTCTCGCCGACGTGCCGTGTTCCGCTTCCGGTGTGGCGCGCCGCCACCCGGACATCAAGGCGCTGCGGCGCGAGAGCGACATCCGCAGGCTGGCGCATGCGCAGGCGGCGATTCTCGACGCGCTTTGGCCGACGCTCAAATCCGGCGGCAGATTGCTGTACGCGACCTGCTCGGTGTTCGTCGAGGAAAACGCGGCGCAAACCGATGCGTTCCTGGCGCGTTGGACGGATGCCCGGCGCATCGCTCAGGAACGGTGCTTGCCGAATCGTGAGAACGATGGTTTTTATTATGCGCTGCTGCGGAAAACCTGAGGCCTTCCTTCTCGGCTTCGCGCTCTTGCTTGCCGTCTGCGCGGCGCGCGCTTCCGACGTCACCGCCGAAAACGCGCGGCTCATCGCTGGCGAAGATGGCTACAGCCTGACCGCGGATTTCGCGGTGAACCTGAATCGGCGGCTCAAGGAGGCCGTGAATAAAGGGATCGCGCTTTATTTCACGGCGGACTTCGAGCTGACGCGCTCACGCTGGTACTGGTTCGACCAGACGGTCGTGCGGCGCAGCAAGACCTTCCAGTTGTCCTATCACGCGCTGACCCGCCAGTATCGCCTGTCTTCCGGCGCGTTGCACCAGAGCTTCTACTCGCTGGAAGACGCCTTGTGGGTGCTCTCTCATCTGCGCCACTGGCGGGTCATCGAAAAAGACGAGATCGACGGCGACGTCGATTATGTGGCCAGCGCCCGCCTGCGGCTCGATCCCTCCCAGATGCCCAAGACCTTTCAGGTCAGCGCGCTGTCGAACCGGGACTGGAGCCAGTCGTCCGACTGGCTGCTGTGGAGCTTCTCCGCCGGGGCGCCGCCGGAGGACGCTCACGAAAGCGGGGACGCCGAGTGAAGACCCTGGTCGTCATCGCCTCGTCGATCGGTGGCATCCTCCTTTTTCTGCTGGCCTCGGCCAGCGCCAACAGCGCGCTTTTCGCCAAGCACTACCCCTGGCTGCTCGGCCTCAACGCGATCGTCGCGCTGGCGCTGTTCGCGCTCATCGTCTGGCAAGTGCGGCTCCTGTGGCGGGAGCACCGGAGCAAAGTGTTCGGCTCGCGCCTGAAGTTCCGGCTGATGCTGGTCTTCGGGCTGATGGCGGTGCTTCCGGGGATGTTGATTTACGGCGTCTCCGTGCAGTTCGTCACCAAGAGCATCGAAACCTGGTTCGACGTGCGCGTGGAAAAGGCGCTCGAATCCGGTCTCGACCTCGGCCGGAGCACGCTCGATTCCCTGCTCGACGATCTTTCCGAGAAAGGGCGAACGCTCGCGCTGGAACTCGGCGAAATGCCGGAACAGCAATGGCGCATCGCGCTTTCGCGTCTGCGCGAGCGAAGCGGCGTGCAGTACATCGCGCTGTTTTCCACCTCGGGGCAGTTGCAGGTCACGGCGACGAGCGATCTCTCCGTCATCCTGCCGCCGGCGCCGACGTTCGAGACATTGCGCCAGGCGCGTTCGGGGCGCGGATATCGTGAAATCGAAAGCGTCGGTCAGGATCTGGTGCTGCGCGTGCTGGTGCCGCTCATTCCCTCGGGTTTGGGCACGGAGATGCGCATCCTGCAACTGACCCAGCCGGTGCCGGGCAATCTTGCGCTCAATGCCCGGCGGGTACAGGATGTCTATCGTGATTACCAGGAACTTTCGCTCGGGCGGCAGGGACTGACGCGCATCTATGCCATGACCCTGACGCTGACCCTGCTGTTTGCTCTGTTTACCGCCATTGCCATGTCCTTCGTCATGGCGCGGCGCCTGTCCGCGCCGCTGTCCATTCTGGCCGAGGGCACGCAGGCCGTCGCCGCGGGCGACTTCACGCCGCGCCAGGCCATCGACAGCCACGACGAGCTGGGCATTCTGACCCATTCCTTCAACCGCATGACGCGGCAGCTCGACGAAGCCCGGCGCGACACCGAGCGGCATCGCGTCGAAGTCGAATCGGCGCGCGCCTATCTCGAATCGATACTGGCCAACCTGTCCGCCGGCGTGCTGGTGTTCGACCGGCAATTTCGCCTGCGCACCGTCAACGACGGCGCGCAGACCATCCTGGATGACATGTTTACCGGGCTCGTGGATGAAGAGGTCAACGCCTGGCCGCGGCAGCAGATCATGGGGCGGGTGATCCGCAACGCCTTCATCGAGCATGGCCGCAAGGAATGGCAGATGCAGATCGAGCTTTCCAGGCCGGGCGGCTCGCCGCAGATCCTGTCCTTGCGCGGCACGCAGCTTCCGGAGGGCATCGGCGGCGGTTTCGTGGTGGTGTTCGACGACGTGACGCAGCTGGTGGCCGCCCAGCGCAGCGCCGCCTGGGGCGAGGTGGCGCGACGCCTGGCGCACGAGATCAAGAACCCGCTGACGCCCATCCAGCTATCCGCCGAACGCTTGCAGCTCAAGCTGGCCGGCAGGCTGGACAAGGGCGATGCCGATATGCTCGCCCGTTCGACGCAGACGATCATCAACCAGGTGCAAGCCATGAAACGCATGGTCAACGAGTTTTCCGACTACGCCCGTCTGCCGCCGCCGACACTCGCCGAGATCGATCTCAACGCCCTGATCCGCGAGGTGCTGAACCTGTATGAGACTTCGCGGGCCGATATCGCGCTTGATCCCGATACGGCCCTGCCGCCGATTCTGGGCGACGCCGCGCAGTTGCGGCAGATCATCCACAATCTGCTGCGCAACGCCGAGGATGCGCAGATTTCCACGGCGAATCCGTCCATCCGCCTTTGCACGCGGCGAGCGGACGATATGGCCGAATTCACGGTCACCGACGCCGGGCCGGGGTTCCCGGAAGAAACGATGGGTCGCGTTTTCGAGCCTTATGTCACGACCAAGGCCGGCGGTACCGGTCTGGGTCTGGCGATCGTCAAGAAAATCGTCGACGAGCATCGCGGGCAGATACGCATCAACAATCGTCCGCCGGGCGGCGCCGAAGTCAGTCTGCGCTTGCCGCTCGCGCTGGAACGGATGACACAAACATCGGAAGAGAATTGACATGGCGCAAATACTGGTCGTCGACGACGAAATGGGCATCCGCGAGTTGCTTTCGGAAATCCTGACCGACGAGGGGCACAGCGTCAGCCTGGCCGAAAACGCGGCGGCGGCGCGCAAGGCACGCAACGAAAAAAGGCCGGACCTGGTGCTGTTGGACATCTGGATGCCGGACACGGACGGTATTTCCCTGCTCAAGGAATGGTCGTCGGCCAATCTGCTGACCATGCCGGTGGTGATGATGTCCGGGCACGGGACGATCGATTCGGCGGTCGAGGCGACACGTGTCGGCGCGGTGGATTTCCTCGAAAAGCCGATCGCCTTGCAGAAACTTTTGCAGACGGTCAAGAAAGCGCTGAAGCACGAGGTGCCCTCGTCCAGGCCGCCGCTGACGCTCGATGCCTTCGCGCGCTCGCCGCTGCTCAAGGATCTGAAGAAGCGGCTGGAACAGGCCACGGCCAACACGCGGGTTCTGCTGCTCAAGAGCGCCACCGGCAGTATCGCCGAAATCTGCGCGCGCACCCTGCACGCGCCGAGGACGCCGTGGCTCGACCTGTCGGCGTCGGGCGTGCCGCTGACCCAGGAGATGCTGGAGAACGCGGCGGGCGGCATGTTGTTCATCGCCGACCTGATGCTGTTCGGCCGTCTGCAACAGAAAAACCTCTCATTCGCCCTGGAACGGCTGGAGAAATACAATCTGCGCCTGGTGGCCGCCGTGTCGCGCCCGATGAGCGCGCTGGCCGAGGCCGGCTGGGATCATGCGCTGATCGCCCGGCTGGGGGACGTCTGGATCGCCCTGCCGCAACTGTCCGGGCACGTCGATGAGGTTCCCGAGATCGCCGCGCTGGTGTTGTCGCACCTGGTCGAGCGCCACGGCATCCCGCCCCGGCGGTTTTCCACGGCAGCATTGAATGCGTTGCGTCTGCATCACTGGCAGGGTGAATGGATGGAACTGCTGGCGGCGGTGAAAAATCTGGCGATCGCGGCGCTGGAGGACGAAATCACCGCCGAGGATGTCGAAAACATCCTGCAACACGACATGGACGCCGCGCCCCGCGCCGTCTCGCCGCTGCCCCTGTTCAACCGGCCCCTGCGCGACGCGCGCGAAGCCTTCGAGCGCCAGTATTTCGAGCATCATCTGAAGAACGAGCGCGGCAACATGACCCGCGTGGCCGAGAAGACCGGGCTCGAGCGCACGCATCTTTACCGCAAGCTCAAGCAACTGGGGCTGAATCTGGCGCGGCGCCCGGACGAAGCGGAACAGTGATCCGGGGAACATTCCGATGAACCGGCCAGCCAACGATACCTTTCTGCGCGCCCTGCTGCGCCAGCCGACCGAGTACGCGCCCGTCTGGCTCATGCGTCAGGCGGGGCGCTACCTGCCCGAGTATTGCGAGACGCGCAAGCGGGTGGGCAGCTTCCCGGATCTGTGCAAGAGTCCGTCGCTCGCCTGCGAAGTGGCATTGCAACCCCTGGCCCGTTACCGCCTCGATGCCGCGATCCTGTTCTCGGACATTCTGACGGTGCCCGATGCGATGGGGCTGGGTCTGTATTTTTCCGAAAAAGGGCCGTGTTTTGAACGACCGTTGCGCGAGGAACGCGCGATCCGCGACCTCGCCGTCCCCGACCCTCACGGCCCGCTGCGTTACGTCATGGACGCGGTTACCGAGACCCGGCGCGCCCTGGCCGGTTCCGTGCCGCTGATCGGCTTTGCCGGCAGCCCGTTCACGCTGGCGTGTTACATGGTCGAGGGCGAGCCGGGCAGCGAATTCGCGCGTCTCAAGACGATGATCTATGACCGGCCGGATCTCGTCCATCGGATTCTGTCGACCAATGCCGAGGCCGTCACCGAGTACCTGAACGCGCAGATCGAGTCCGGCGTGCATGCCGTGATGCTGTTCGATTCCTGGGGAGGGTGTCTGTCGGAAGCGGCGTATCGTGAGTTTTCGCTGGCATACATGCGGCGGATCCTTGGCGGCCTGATCCGGGAAAGAGACGGGCAGCGCATTCCGTCGATCGTGTTCACCAAAGGCGGCGGCCTGTGGCTGGAAGAGATCGCCGCGTGCGGATGCGACGCGCTCGGACTGGACTGGACGATCGGCATCGGCGCGGCGCGGCGCAGAGTCGGAGAGCGCGTGGCCTTGCAGGGCAACCTCGATCCAAGTGTGCTGCTTGCCTCGCCGGATGCCATCATCCGCGAAACGCGGGCCGTGCTCGACGACTTCGGCGCGCCCGGCACCGGGCATGTCTTCAATCTCGGCCACGGCGTTTCTCGATTCACACCGCCCGAGCACGTGGCGGTCCTCGTCGATACGGTGCATGATTACAGTCGGCGTCTGCGCGAAAAATAGTGGAAAAATCGTTTCGCGATCCGCTGCCGGGGGTTGACTTATGCACAAAACTGTGTCGCCGCCAGCGATTGCCGCAGAAAACCAGAAAAATCAGGAGCTTATTTTTATCTACATGATTTTATTGTGTTTTTTTGATTGCTGTTTTTTGCGGCAAGGGGTGACAAATCCTTGAAATGCTTGGATTCGGGACGTTTCGCCATGCACAATCCACAAACTTATCCACAGAAAATGTGCACAACGGAAAATAGCCCGGCAGCTTAAGGAGTTACGGTGGTTTTGCAGAAACCGGACGAGCAAGATGCGCCAAGTTACTCGCGGGATCATCGTAAATGCTCTGAATATATGCGGCGCTTCGCGCCGGGTAAGACGGAAAAACCGAGCGCTCGGGTTCTCTGTCTTCTGACTCCTGTCTTCCGTTCGCTGAACTACGGCAACCGGCCGGCGGCGATCATGCGGTTGAAGAGGAGGTAAGGCGGAATCCAGACGAGGATGTCGTCGAATTCCCCGCCGGTGGGGACGTTGGACGGTTCGCGGGCGAAGAACGTCTCCGTCGCGGTAGCGTTGGCATCCTCGTCCGCGTTCGTCGCCGAATCATCCGCGATGGCCGCGCCGTCGGACGTGCTTCCCCAGTTGTTTTTTCCGAAGGAAAAAATCACGGCGGGCGCGCAGGGAGACGAACCGCAAGCGCTGTCGGAACCGACGAGATAACTCAAGGCGCCGGCACTGTCCCGCGTCCGCACCTTTTTTCCGCCGGACACGGCCAGGGTGAAGGCGGCGTTCGCATACGCGCGGGCAACGCTGTAGCGGATCATTTTGTTCCATGCGTCGGTTTTTTTCACGCCCAGGGTGCTCCAGGGAATGAAGCCGGTACAATCGGACTCGCCGGCGCAACCGGCCGGATTTTCCAGCCCGTCGGTCAGCGAGGTGGCCGGGCGCGGAAGACGTCCGTGGGCGACGGCAAAGCCGATCAATGATTCGCGTATTTCATCCAGCTGCCGCCGCGTCCCGTTGTAGTTGCGCCGATCGATTTGCGCCGAGAGCGGAACCGTCATTCCTCCGATCAGCGCGGCCACGATGACCAGCACGATGGCCAGTTCGGCCAGCGTGAACCCCTTGTTCGTCGAATGCCGCAAGACGGGTTTCATGGCTCGGCCCGAAGCTGATCGTTGCTGCTCGCGCCTGGAGCGGAGAAATTCGGATCGCCCGACCAGCCATCCGTGTTGGCCGCGTCTTCGAGATAATCCGGGAGCGCCGTTGACGGACGGTGCTGTCCGGCGCGCGCCGCGCCGGGGGCGAAGAGCACGTATTTCTCCGGTTTTCCGTCGACGTTCAGAAAGGTCGCGCAACCGGCGCCGCTGTCGTGGATCGCGTAGATCATGACGCGCCCCCATCCATTCTGCGAAAACCACGGCGCAAGGCCGGAAGCGGCAAGATCCTCGGGAAACCGGCCGAGGCAGGTCGGCGTCACGCCGTCACCGGCGCACGGAGTGACGGCCGACTTCACGTCCCCGATGGACGACGTGCAGCCGGGGGCATCGAAGGGCGCGGGATTCGGATAGCGCCCATTGTCATCGGCATACTTCTTCAATGCTTTCCCCGCTTCATTCAAGGCGCGTTTCTCCAGTCCGGACAGAAGTTCCCGCGCGGTGATGCCGACGATCAGATCGTTCACGACGCGATTGCCGCCGGAATCCTTCGCCGGCCCCGCGATGAACGGTCCGCCGGCCTTGGCGTTGTTTTTTCCGTCGAAGGCGTCGAGATAGCTCGACGCGGCGTCCGGCAGAGCCTCCCTGTCTTGTCCCGGCAGCGGGGGACCGGGCGCGAAGATGACGGCGGAGAGTTCCTCGCCGGCGGGCGTCAGAAGCGTGCTTCCATCGGCGGCGTAAAGTAGCAGCGTGCCTTTCGTATCGCTGTTGATCGCGGCCTTGGCGAGCTCCGGATTGCGGAAACTGTCGCTGACCGCGTACCAGAGCATTTCGCCATGAGCGTCACGCAATCTGTCCATGCCGAGGGATTTCCAGGGCAGACGGCCCAGGGACGTTCCTCCGCCGATGGAACAGCTTCCCGAGGCGTTGCCCGATTCGGTGTCGCCGAAAAATTTGGTATCGGGACAAGGCAGGGTACCCGGGCGATGATGGCTGTCCGCCCCGAAATCGCCCCGCACGACCGCCCAGGCGATGAGCGCCTGTTTGGCTTGCATCAGCGTTTCAAAGGTTCTTTGCCGCCGCTCGGCATCCGGGTCGCTTTCGGCCAGCGAGGCGATCAGAAACGCGCTGAACGCCAGCGTCATCGCCAGCAGCATGATGAGCAGCGCGGCCCCCGCGCTCGCGCGCGGATGCGGATATTCCGCGCGCCGTTTGCCGTTCATCGGAGCGGCCCAGGCTCGACGCGAATCCGGCCGCCGCCCAGGCGATCGACCGCTTCACCGGTATCCCGGCGCACCGTGTCGCCGACGCCGGCCCGAATGGGCGGGCTGCCGCCGGAACGGACGACGACCCGACCGGGATTCGCGCGTTCCGGGATGACCGCGACGCCGTCGCCGGCCCATTCGTCATCCCGCGCGACGCCGTTGATCCATACGGTACGCTTGCCGCTGCTGCGCGTCACCACGCCGTCGATGGTCAGCGCCGGATCCTCGGGAATTTCACCGCGTCCGGAGATGCTGGATTGCCGCTGCCGGTCGAGCGCCTCCCGGTGTTCGGGAGTGAAGAACAGGCGGCCGAGTTCCTCCGCCGCCGCCAGCGGCGGCGCGGCGGCCAGAAGGACGGCGCAGACGGACAGACCCAGCGGCCACGCGCGTCCCGGCCAACGGGACGATCGAGTCCGTGACGGGTTCATTCCGCGCCCCCCTTGTCTTTCCCGGCCTCGCGCAGCGTGATCCAGTCGATCAGGCAGTCCGCCCGCAACGATCCCTGCAAGGCGTCGTCCACGCCCTTCCGGCGCGTCACGTCGCAGTATCTGACCCGGATCAGGGCGCGCGCCCGCCGGCGCAGTTCGTCGAGCAGGCGAATCAGGTCTTCCTCGTGCAACAGAGGCGCCCGCAATCTCATGGCGCTGGCATGCGGACCGAAGCGGCCCGCCTGATCGCCGCCCAGCGCGCGCGGCGGGGCAAATTCGTAACGGACCTCGATCAGGCGGTATTGGTCGCGGATGTCCTCGAGCAGCTCGGCCCATTCCAGGCGCCGTTCTTCTCCGACCACGCCGCGTTCTTCGAGACGCTTGAACAGGGTGGCCTTCCAGCGGATTTCGTGTTCCTCGCCGCGCATCCGCCGGAGTTTTCCATCGATTTCGTTGCGTTCGGCCCGCGCCGCGGAGAATGCCGCCCGCGCGGTGACGATTCTGTCACGCGACGAGAGGATGGCAAGGCCGCCGGACACGAGCATCAGCGCCACCGCCAGCAAGGTGGCGCGCAATCCGGCGAGATCGCGCGATCCGAAGCTCATGGCGCGATCTCCCGGATGACGAGCAGTTCGAATTCACGGGGTGTTTCTTCCTTCCGCGAGCCATCGGCGCGCAGTGACACGCCGGAAGCGATGTCGAAAGGCGAGCGGAGTATCTCCACCCGCAGATTCGCGTTGGCCCGCAAGGCATCGACGAAACGGCCGAACGCGGCAAGCGACTGGCGGACCGTGGCGCCGGCGCCGGGCCGCAGCGTTCCCCGCACGGTGACGCGCTCGCCGTTTTCCGGCATCGGGCGGATCTCCACGCCCACGCCCTCCGTGACGCCGGACTCGGCGCCGTCGGCCTTCCATTCGAGACGATCGATATCGATGGCGGGTTCGGCTTGCAGGGCGCGGCTGATTTCTTGGTAAAGGGCGGTGGGCATCGCGCCGCGCCGTTCTTCCGCGAGATAGCGGTCGATCACGTCCTTGAGCGTTTCGTTGTCGACCGGGACGCGGGGGAGGGTCTCGACGATGTTTTCGTATTCTCGCCGGGCAAGCGCCGCTTCATTGCGCAGCGCTTCGGCATCCCACGCCATCTGCCGGGCGTCGAACAGATATTTTCCCGACAGCAGCAGACAAGCGGCCAGGGTCAGGGCGCCGGCGCCCTGGAGCAGGGAGCGAATCCGCGCGATCCGGAAGCCGTGGCGCAAGTCTTCGCCGGCAAACTGTACCCCCGGCGGATCGGTCGCCAGCAAATGGAGGAAGATCCCTTCGGCGCGCGTGTCCTGCGGCACGGTCTTGAGGCCGATGCGCCGCGCGCATTCGGTGACGTCGATGACGTTGAAGCGAAGCGCCGGCGTATCGGCGCAGCGGCTCCGAATGGCCTCGAACGCGCCGGGGTGGGCCAGGATGTGCGCGACGAGGGGCTGTCCGCGCCCGATCAGGCGCTGGCTGAACAGATATTGTTGAAGTTTGCCCGCCTCGGCGGAAAAAACCTGGGCAAGCTCGCCGATGCCGTTGTGTTGCAGAAGCGTCAGCCGGGAAAAACGCAGTTCGCCCTTCTCGAAGAAACTCTGCCGGATGCTCTGATCCTGGACGGAAAGCAGCAGACAGGGTTCCGGCGGGACACGCAGTTTTCCGAATAGCGCGGGAGCGACGAGCGGCAGGGAAAAGATTCCCGAGAGCGCCGCGTCCGCGGCGCGGATGCCGTCGAGCCACGGCTGGAAAAAATCCGGGTTGTTCAGCGCGACCAGGAGCAGGCGCTCGTCCTTGCGGCGATTCTTTTCGTGTCCCAGCGAGAGCGCCGCGCCGAGCGGCGGGTTGAAGAAAGTCTGCGCGAGCCGGCGTTCGATGACCAGCCGGCGATCGGCGCCGCGCAGGTACGGGATGGTCTCGACGTGAAATCCTTCGTCCGTGGCGTTGACCAGCAGCGAAAACGCGCTCCCGGAATGCTGCGCGAGATAATGCGCGAACTGCCGCCACCCGGTCTCCACCGGCGGGAATGCCGCCTCGCGGGCCAGCGTCCCCCCAAGCCAATGATAGGCGGCCATCTCTTGCGGGCCGAGGTAGAGCAGGCGCCTGGATCTCATGGGACGCCTAGGTCCTGATCCGGCTGATCACGTCGTAGACCGGCCCCAGCACGGAAAGCATGATCCATCCGAGCAGGCAGCCGAGCGCCAGGGTCAACAGCGGTTCGATGAGCTGCTGCGCTTTCTCGACCGATTCCTGCACGTCGCGGTTGTAGAAATAGCAGACGTTGGTGAGCGCCTCGTCCAGCGCGCCGGTGTTTTCCCCCACGCGCAGCATACGGATCACCAGCGGCGGAAAGAACCCGGCGCGCTGAAACGCGGAGGCCACGTTCTGGCCTTCGCCGATCAGTTGCTCGACGTGTTCCAGACCCCGCTGCACGACCAGGTTGCCGACGATGTTCTGCGTCGTGTGCACGGCATCGATGATCGGGATGCCCGAGGCGTAGAGCAGGGCGAAGATATTGGCGAAGCGCGAGAGAACGATCTTGCGCAGAATCTCGCCGGCGAAGGGAAGCCGGAGCTTGAGAGCGTCGAAACGGAGGCGCGCCAGCGGATTGGTGTTGACGAGAATGCCGAGTCCGGCGGCAAGGGCGATCGGCGTGAGCAGCGCGGCGTGCCAATAGTCGACCAGCAGATCGGAGACGAAGAACAGCGCCCGTGTCTGCGGCGGCAGCGCCTCGCCCATGCTGTTCACGAACTGCTTGAGTTCCGGCACCACTTTCCACATCAGGAAAACCGTGGCGATCACCACGATGCCGCCGACGAAGGCCGGATAGATGGACAGCTTCCGGGTCTGGGAAACGAGTTCGTCTTCCCACTTGAGCGAATCGGTCAGGCGGCGCAGGATTTCGGGCAGATTGCCGCTCGCTTCGCCGGCGCGGATCAGGTTGACGAATACCCGGCCGAAGGCGCGCGGGTGCGCCTCCATGGCCTGTGACAGCGTTTGCCCGCCCTGGATGCTCTCGATCAGGCTGGCGGTGATTTCGCGGAAACGCGGGTTTTCGAGGCTGTCGCGCAGATCGCCGAGTCCGTCGAGGATCGGCACCCCGGCCCGCGCGAGATGTTCCAGGTGAAAGCAGAAATGGATCAGTTCGCGCCGCGGGATGCGCTTCGATCCCTGCGGATTGCGGACGCTCGGGGGCGCGCCGTCGATCAGGTCGAGTTCCATGCGCTTCAGGCGCGTTTCGAGATCGGTGAGATTCGAGGCGTCGATGCGGCCGGCGACGGCGCGTCCGTCGGAATCGACCGCCCGGTAGTTGAAAATCGGCATCCGCGTCACATCCTGCCGGTGAGGTCGACCACGCGGGCCAGCTCTTCGAGCGAGGTCGAACCGTCGAGGACGCGGCGCAGCCCGTCATCCGCCAGCGGCGTGAAGCCGATCCGGGCCGCCGCCTGCCGGATCTCGCGCGCGGTGCCGCGGCGGGCCACCAGATCATCCAGATCATCGTTCATGCGCAGAATTTCCATGATCGCCAGGCGTCCGCGATAGCCCTGAAAGTCGCAGCGCTCGCAGGCGCCGGGACGGAAGAGCGCCGGGGGCGGCGCCGCGGGCGGGTTGCCGAGCAGGCGCGCCTCGTAATCCTCGACCTGGCAGGGAATCTTGCAATGCGGGCACAGGCGGCGTATCAGCCGCTGCGCGACGATGCCGATGACGTTGCCGGCCATGATGCCCGGCAGCACGCCGATGTCGAGCAGGCGCGGTATGGCGCCGATGGCCGAATTGGTGTGCAGCGTCGAATAGACCTGATGCCCGGTCATGGCCGCGCGGAACGCCATTTCCGCCGTCTCCGCGTCGCGGATTTCACCGACCAGGATCACGTCCGGGTCCTGGCGCATCATCGAGCGGATGCCGTTGGCGAAGCCCAGCTTGACCGACTCGGACACCGAAGTCTGCCGGACGAGCGCCATCGGGTATTCGACCGGGTCTTCCAGGGTCATGATGTTCAAGCCTTCGGAATTGATGTGCTTGAGGATCGAGTAGAGCGTCGTCGTCTTGCCGCTGCCGGTCGGCCCGGTAAACAGGATGATGCCTTCCGGGCGGGCGATCATCAGCTTGAGCAGGTTCAACTGCCCTTCGGTCAGTCCCAACCCTTCCAGCGGCGCAAGCCCCTTGTGCCGGTCGAGGATGCGCAGCACGATGTTTTCGCCGTGGATGGTCGGCTGCGCGGACACCCGGAAATCGATCTGCCGGCCGCGGATGTTGAGCGTGATGCGCCCGTCCTGCGGCGCGCGGGTCTCGGCGATGTTCATGCCGCTCATGACCTTGATGCGCACGGCCATCGCCGGCCAGTAGGAGCGGTGCAGCGAGCGGATCTGCCGCAACATGCCGTCGATGCGGTAGCGGATGTGGAGGAAGCCGTTTTCCGGCTCGAAATGGATGTCGGACGCCTCGCGCTTGACGGCGGCGGTGAGAATCGAGTCGATCAGGCGGACGACCGGCTGGCTGTATTCGTTCGACGTCGATTGCAACTCACGAAAATCGATTTCGCCGGTCTCGATTTCATGCAGGATTCCGTCGATCGACAATTCGTAACCGTAGGCCTGATCGATGGCCCGGTCGATCTCGGCCTCGCCGGCCAGCAGGGTGTCGATCTCGATGGCGTTCCCGGCCAGTCCGCGAACGCGGTCGAGGGCGACGATGTCGTTCACGTCGGACGTGGCGACGGTCAGGCGCCGCCGGCCCTCGTCGTAATCGATGGGCAGCAGGCGGTGGCGCTTGGCCAGTTCGCGGGGCACCAGCGTCAGCGCCTCGGGATCGATGATGAGCTTGGAAAGATCGACGCTCTGTTTGCCGAGGCTTTCCGACAGCGCGTCGCGCAGCGTCGCCTCGGTGACGAAACCGAGGGCGACGAGCAGCTTGCCGACCGGCAGGTTCGACTTCATCTGTTCGAGCAGCGCGATGCGTAGCTGATCCTCGCTGAGGATGCCCTTGGCGATCAGGATCTGTCCGAGCTGCCGTGACTGGGGAGCGTTCATCCGTGGGCGTCAGGGTTGCAGTTCAAGAAGCCGGGCTTTGACCCGATCCCGGTCGAAGGCCGCCGCCCGGCCATCGGCGGCGCCGAGCGCCAGACGGTAATACCGGGCGGCCAGCTTGTCCTGGCGCAGATGATCCAGGCTGACCGCGAGATTGAAAATGATGTCGGGATCATCCGGCTCGCCGGCGTAGGCGTCGAAGTAGCTCTGCTGGGCTTCACTCCAGCGCTGTTGACGGGCATACAGGCCGCCCAGCGCGAAAAGCAGCGGCGGGGAACCGGGCTGGCGGGCGAGCGCGCCCGTCAGGAGGCTTTCGGCGTCCGCGTCGCTCCGTCCCCCCATGCTGAGCACGCCGGCTCTGGCCGTGGCATCGGCGGGATCGGTTTCGAGCGCGCGCAGATAGTAGGCATACGCTTCGTCGACCCGCCCCCGCCGGGCGGCGAGCGTCGCCAGACCGAGCAGGGCGTCGGTATTCCTGCCGTCGGTTTGCAGCGCCCGTTCGTAAGCGTCTCGCGCCTCCTCGTCCCGGCCGGACCGCAGGGCTTCGTAAGCGCGTTCGAGCGGGGTGTTCGTCCGCGGGATGGCGCGTGTCAGGCGCGGCGTCTTGTCCGCCGGTTCGGGACGCGGTGGCGCCTCCGCCGGAACGGGGGTGGAATTTTCCGCCGCGCGCGCCGACGGCCTTGCCGGCGCCGTGGGTCTTTCGGCCGGCGGGGACGGCGGCGCGGCTTCGGGCGCCGGGGGGAGGGGGGCGAGGCCGCTTTCGGCGATCGGCGCAGATGGCGCGGAGGGTATTCCGTAGACCGGCGCGCCCACGGTCGTCGGCATTGCCGGAGGATGAGCGGCGGGCGGCGGTGGCTGGACAGCCCGCAGTTGCCACCAGAAATAGCCCGCCACGCCCAGCGCGGCCAGAAATCCCACCCCGGCGATCGGCCAGAGAAGGCGGGTGGTTTCGGGCGGTTTGGCGGCGAAGACCACGCGCGTGCTCGAATGTTTTTCCGCCTGGTCGTCGTCGCCGGGAAGCGGACGCTTGCGCGCGGCGTCGACCGACATGGCCGTCAGGTCGGCGTCGACGGTGTCGAGATGCAGCGAAAGATCGGGCAAGGAGGAAGCGGTGGCCGGTTCCGCGGCGGAAACCGTGGCCCCGCCGGTGGACGGCCCGGCGGACGCGCCTTTTCCGTCGGTCTGGCGCCGGGTTTCCTCCGCTTTTCTGAGGGCCTCCATCAGCAGGCTCATCGGAGCGGCTCCGATGACGCGCCGGGCCACGAGAAAGGCTCGTAAACCCTGTCCGTGGCGAAGAAATCATTGCCGGGAAGCGCGCCCGACAGATGGCTGAAATCGCCGTCGATCGAGGCGTCCCGGATGATCGTCGGGCGAAGGATGATGACCAGTTCGCTCTTGCGCGAGGTATCGTTGCGCGTGGTGAAGACCTCTCCGAACAGCGGGATGTCGCCAATGCCCGGAAAGCGCCCGCTCTTGTTTTCCATGCGGTCTTCCATCAATCCGCCGAGCACGGCGATGTCGCCGCTCTTCACGCGCATCATCGATTCGATTTCGCGCGTGCGTATCTGCGGAACCTCGTTGACCACGGTGAGCACCGGATTGGGGTCCTGCTTGAGCGCGGAGATACTGGATATGGAGGGCCGGACGTTGAGCGTGACGACGTCGTCGTCGCCGACCTGGGCCGTCAGATTCATGAAGAAGCCGATCGACACCGATTGCGGCGTGGTGGTCGTGGTCGTCACCGCGTTGGTGTTGGTGTTCCCGGCGGCGATCTCCTGCCTGACGCTGAAATAGACGAAGTCCTCCGATACCTTCAGGGTCGCCGTCTGATTGTTCAGCACCGTCAGTTTCGGGCTGGAGAGCACTTTCGTCGTGCCGAATCCGCGCAGCATGTCGACGATCGCGTCGAGCCCGCGGGAAGCGTTGCGGTAAGCCAGGCTGAACGGCGACACGGTCGATCCGGCGCTCCGGGTGTTCGTCGCCGGAATCAGCGAAAAGCCGGTCCGGTCGGCCAGCCTCGACCACTCGATGCCTTGCTGGTAATTGTCGGACAGATCGACTTCGATGATCGTCGCTTCGATCATGACCTGGCGGCGCGCGCTGCGCACCACGCGGTCGATGAACTCCCGCAGCTTCTCGTGCTGGCGCGAGGTGGCGCGCGCGGCGATCACGCCGGTTTCGGAATTGACGATCACCGAGGCGGCCTCACGGAAGCTCGCCTGTTTGAACACGGCCTCGCCGCCGCGAATGGATGCCGGATTCGGGCGGCCCGCCGGAGGCCGCGGGGCCTGGAGGAGAGGCTCGTCCACAAGGCCGGCGTCCCGCGCCATGCCCGGTTCGGTGAAGGTCTCGATGGAGCCTTCGGGGATGAGCTTGTCGGTTTCGCGCAGCAGATCCTTCAGGTTCTTTTCCAGCGACTCCCAGAAGCTGTTCTTCGATCTACTCTCGATCCGGATGCGCGAGACGTTGCCGCTATTGCCGCTGCCCGAATTCATCGCGGTCAGGGCGCTGGTCGATATCTGCGTATTCGTCGCCACCGTGCCGGTGACCTCGCGGGTCAGGTTGACATAATCGACGCGGTAGTGCTCCAGGTAGGGCGAATCGGGCATGACCACGAGGTTCGGGCCATCGAGTCCGAAGCGCATGTCGATCTGCCGGGCAATGCGGCTAAGCAGTTGCGGCAATGTCTGGTCGATGGCATTCAGGGTCACGCTGCCGGAAATGCCCGGATGGATGTCGATGTTCAGCTTCGCGTCGCGGGCCAGGGCGAACAGCAGATCCCGCGCCTCGACGCCGTTGACCACCACGCTGTAGGTCTCGGTCCTGTCGGCGCTTCTCGGGCGCGGCAAGGGAAGCGCCCGCGTGACCGGCGCGGGAATCGATTCCTGCGCCGCCACCGTGGGCGCGTCGTTTCCGGCGCGCAGATGCCCGGCGGATGGGCCGCCGCTCAAGGTCGCGGGCGCGCACCCCGCGACGAGAAACACGCTCAGGATCGCGCCGGCGTGTCTCGACGCGCCCGGTATCGCCCGGTGAAATCTTGAAATCGTCATTTTTTGGAAAACAGATGAGTGCGACGCGCGCAACGGACGCGACGGAAAGATTTATTCGCTTTGTGCCATTCGCCGTGCCCGAATCGTGGTTTTGAGGATCATCGCAAATTTTTCTCAAATAATCGAGTCGCGCGCGCCGCTATTTGAGCTTGCCGACGGCGCGCACGTAGGGAAGGCCCGCGGGCGTGATCACGGACAGCCGCGCGAGCGCGTCCTCGGCCTCGGCGCGCCTGGCGAAGTCGCCGTAGATGACGCCGAGCCGGTCGCTGCCGCTCAGGCGCGAACGGTAAACGCGGATCTGTCGTGGATCGAGCTGGGCGGCCAGCTCATCCACCAGGAGCTGGACACTGGAAAGGTTGCCGGCGGCGGTGCTGAAGAACTGAATGAAATAGTGCGAGTCCGGTGTGTTTTTCAGCCACTCATCGGTCGCGGCAATGCGTTCCCCCAGGGTTGGCGTCCGGCGCGCCGGGCGCGGAGCGCCGGCGGTTTCCTCCGCCGTCACCGGCGCTTCCGTCCGAACGGGCCGTCCCGCGCCCATCCACCCGCCGAGCAAGGCGGCCACGACAGTCGCGCCGGCCACGGCCATGAATCGCCCGCGCCTTCCGTCCAGGGGAGAAAGCCGGGCATCGCGGATCGCGGCTCGCGCCTGCCGGGAATCCACCCGGTGTTCCCCGTCGGAAAAGGCGGCAAGCAGGCTCTTGTCGGCCAGGACGTTGATCCGCCGGGAGAGTCCCCGCGACGCCCCGGCGATGAGGCGGATGGCGCGCGGCGTGAACAGGTCCGGCCCGCGATATCCCGCGGCCCGCAGACGGAAGTTCAGGTAGTCGCCGATATCGTCGCGGCGCAGCGGCTCCAGCGTGAAATTGTGGGTGATCCGATCCTTCAACTGGCGCATGCTCCTCTCGCCCAGGCGTTCGTCGAGTTCGGGCTGGCCGAAGAGCGCGATGTGCAACAGCTTGTGACGCGAAGATTCGAGGTTGGACAGCAGACGGATTCCTTCGAGCGTCTCCGCCGGCATGGCGTGCGCCTCGTCGATCAGCACCACGACCCGGCGCCCGGAAGCGTAGATTTCCAGCAGACGCTCGTACAGGGAATTCATCACCTGGTGCGTCCGCGAGCCGGTTGGCCCGATCTTCAACTCGTCGGCGATGACGCGCAGAACGTCGTCATACGATGGCGAGGGCGCGGCGAGATAGACCGTTTCGCCGAATTCCGGCAGACGCTCCAGGAGCATCCGGCAAAGCATGGTCTTGCCGCTGCCCACCTCGCCGCTCACTTTGACGATGCCTTCCTCTTGCGTGATGGCGTAGATCAGCGCTTCGAGCGTGGCGCCGCGCCTGGCGCCGGCAAAAAAGAAATCGGAATACGGAATGATGCTGAACGGCGCTTCGCTCAGGCCGAAATGTTCGAGATAGATCATGGCTCCCCGGTCGGGAACGCCATCCGATCGTACAGGGCGGCGCGATCGAGGCCGAGCAGACGCGCCGCCCGACCGCCGTTGCCGTCCGCCAGCCGCAGCGCCGCCTCGACGTAGCTCCGCTCGGTCTCGGCCAGCAGCCGATCCAGGCTGAATGGCGGCTGCCGCAGGCGGATCATGGCGGATTCCAGCAGATCCTCCCGGAGTTCCGTCACGGAAAGCGGCGGGATGGCCGGCGCCGGTTCTTCCTGAACGTCCAGTTCGGCTTCCAGTTCGGTCCGGGCGATGATCCTGCCGGGATGCTTGACGATCAGCCGGATGACGATGTCGCGCAGCTCCCTGAGGTTGCCGGGAAAGGCGTAGCGCAGCCAGCACTGCCGCGCTTCCTCGCAAAACTCGAACGCCGGGCGCTGTGCCCGCGCCGCGTAGAGGTGGCGGAAATGATCCAGCAGGAGCAGTTTGTCGGCGCCCATTTCGCGCAAGGGCGGCACGTTGACCCGGCACGCGGAGAGGCGATAGTAGAGATCGGCGCGAAAACGGCCCGCCTTGACCTCCTCATACAGATCGCGGTGGCTCGCCGCGATGATTCTGGCCCGGCTTGAGCGTTCCAGGGTTTCCCCGAGCCGGTGGAAGGCGCCGTTTTCCAGGACGCGCTGCAATCGGGCCTGGAGTTCCAGCGAAAGTCCGCCGATCCGATCGAGAAACAAGGTGCCGTCGGCGGCATTCTCGAAATATCCCGGCCTTGCCGTGTCGGCGCCGGGGAAGGCGTCTTTCGCGTGGCCGAACAGCATGGGTTCGAGCAGCGCCGGGGGAACGGCGGCGCAATTCACCGCAAGAAACGGCTTGCCGTCGCGTTTCGTGCGGTGATGCAGATAGCTGCCGGCCAGCGCTTCCTTGCGCGTGCCCGATTCCCCTTCGATCAGCACCGGAAAGGGCGAATCCGCGCATTGCAGCAACTGCCGTTTCAGTCTCTCGGTCGCCGCGCTGGTGCCGATGAGCGGCGCCGCTATCGGCGTTTCCCGCCACTTTTCCAGAACGCGGCAGATCGAGGCCTGGCGCAGCGCGGCGAACAAGTCCTCGGTACCGCACGGCCAGGTCACGAAATCGGCGGCGCCGAGCGCGCGGGCGTGACGGGCGTTGTCGGTCTCGTCCCGTTCCGCGAGGACGATGATCCTGATCGATGGGCAGATGCCGAGAAGGTCCGTGATCAGCGCGAAGCCCTCTTCCGGTCGACGCGGAGAAGGCGGCCACCCGAGACCGACGAGCGCCAGTTCGGGCGCGCGCCCGAGCGCGTGGAGCCCTTGGGCGCAGTGCGAACGGGAATGGCTGGTGACGATCTCGAATGCGGAACCGAGAGAAGAAACCAGCTCCCCGACGACCGGCGGATCGTCGACGATCAGCAGCAGCGGCTTTTGCGCGGACCCGGTCGGTGCGTCAGTCATCGCAGGACTTCAGAGGACGGAGGCTGGAGAGGACGGAAGACCGATTGGTTCGGGCGCTTCGTGCCGGGGAATGGACGAAAAACCGGGCACGTTTCAGAGGGCGGAGGCTTGAGAAGACGGAGATCACGTTCGGCTTCGGCGCATGGATGAAAACGCAAGGATAGCCTGACCATCGGGCAGAAGCGATGATTATTCCACATTTTTCGGAAGACAGAGGATAGAAAACAGAAGACAGATCGGCTCGCGGCGCTTCGCGCCGGAGTGGGGACGGAAAACCGGGCGCTCGATTTTTCGTCCCTTACCCGGCGCGAAGCGCCCAAGCTCATCTGTCTTCCCAGGATTCTGTCTTCTGAACTCTTGACTTAGATATTATCAAGATGTATCTTGTAAATATCTAAACATGTCTGGAGATGAAAATGTGTTCTTCCCTTCGTCAATCCTTTTTCGGTCACGAGCATCATCACGGCAGGCATTCCGGGCAAATCGACCATCCGCAGGTCCATGCGGAATTCCCCTTTGGCGGGGGTGGCGGGAGACGGGAGCGGATTTTCGCGTCCGGCGACATGAAGTTCGTGGTCCTGCACCTGCTTGGGCGGAAACCCGCGCACGGCTACGAGATCATCAAGGCCATGAGTGAGCTCGTGGGCGGCGATTACGCGCCGAGTCCCGGAACGATCTATCCGACGCTGAGCATGTTGGAAGACCTCGGTTGGGTCGTTTCGGTGCTCCAGGACGGCGGTCGCAAGGAGTATCGAATTTCCGCCGAAGGCCAGGCCCGGCTCGAAGAGCAGCATGAGACCGTCGAGCGTGTTCTGGCGCATCTGGCGCATGCCAAAAGTCGCGCGCGTGGGCGGCACATGCCGGAAATCATGCGCGCCATGGAGAACCTGAAAACGGCCCTGAGAATACGCCTGGGCAGCGAGCTTCCCGATCCGGCCGTCACGCGCCGAATTTCCGAAATCATCGATCGCGCCGCCGTCGAAATCGAGCGCTGTTGAACTGAAAGGAGATCGATGATGAAACGGCAACATCGTTATCGCGTCACCGTCGAACATCTGGCCTCCGGGGGCGAGGCGTCGCCGCGGGTTTCCGAGAGCTTGCGTTTCGAGGCCGCGTCGCACGATGAAATTCTCGAACTGGCGCGGCGCATCCGTCAGCGGGGCGGTTTCGATGAGGACAGCGCGGCGGCGCTCACGGTCGGCCTGAAACTTCTGGGCGAAGTGTGTTTGCGGAACCGGGAGCGTCCGATGTTCGGGGAATTCCTTCCTCATTTCGGTCAGCTCATAAAGCGTCTCAAGGAAAGTGCCGGCGCCGGGTCGTCCTCCGGTTCGAGCGGCGGGCAGGTGGCGGCGTCGGGAAGCCTGTCCGCCGCCCGCGGTCACGCCGTGGAGCGGCTTTTCGATGCTTGACAGACGATAGGAGACAGACGATAGGAGACAGACGATAGAAGACAGACGATAGAAGACAGACGATAGAAGACAGATCAATTTGGGCGCTTCGCGCCGGGCAAGGACGAAAACCCGAGCGCCCGGTTTTTCTGTCCTCTGTCTTCTCTAGGCGCTGTCCTCTGAACGCTGTCCTCTGAAATGCTTCGCGCCGGGCAAGGACGAAAACCCGAGCGCCCGGTTTTTCTGTTCTCTGTCTTCTCTACAGCGCGGAAGGAGAGGACGGCGGCCTTTATAATCCGACCT
>JAITAJ010000233.1 GCA_031284185.1 Accumulibacter sp.
GGTTCAGAGGACAGAATCTTGAGAGGACAGAGGACAGGTCGGCTTGGGCGCTTCGCGCCGAGTAGAGGATGGAAAACCGAGTGATCGGGTTCAGAGGACAGCGGGTTGAGAAGACAGAGGACAGGTCAGCTTGGGCGCTTCGCGCCGGGTAGAGGATGGAAAACCGAGTGATTGGTTTCAGGGGACAGCGGGTTGAGAGGACAGTTTCAGAGGACAGAACCTTGAGAGGACAGGTCAGCTTGGGCGCTTCGCGCCAAGTAGAGGACGGGAAACCGGATACTCGGTTTCTCCGTCTTTTCGAGTCTCTGCCTTCTGAAACTGGTCGAGCAGCCGGGCCATCGGCGCCAGCGCGCCGTAGCGCGCGCAGGCGCGGCGCAGATACGCCATGACGCGCGGCATGTCTTTCAGGTAGTCGCTCTTGCCATCGCGGTGATAGAGACGGGCGAAGATGCCAAGTACCTTGATCTGGCGTTGCACGCCCATCCATTCGTAGTCGCGGTAAAAGACGTCGAAATCGGCATCGACCGGCAGATTGGCCCGCCGCGCCATTTCCCAGTATCGGATCACGAAATCGAGCTCCTGCTCTTCTTCCCAGGCGATGTAGGCATCACGGTAGAGCGAGACGAGATCGTAGGTGATCGGGCCGTAAACGGCATCCTGAAAATCGAGGATTCCGGGATTGGCCGGGTATTCGTTCAGATGCGCGTCGCCGACGGCCATCAGGTTGCGCGAATGGTAGTCGCGATGGACGAAGACTCGCGGCTGCGCCAGGTTGTTGCGGAGGAGCGCGTCGAATACGCCACGCAGCGCGGCTTCCCGACCCGCCAGGGTGACGCCCAGATGCCGCGCCACGTACCAGTCGGGGAATAGACAAAGCTCGCGTTCGAGCAGGACGCGGTCGTAATCCGGCAGGATGCCCGGACGACTGGCGCGCTGGATGTCGATCAGCGCGCTGTTGGCATCACGGTAGAGCGCCGGCGCCGAGGCCGCGTTCAGCCGGTTCAGGTAGGTGCCGTCGCCCAGGTCGGACAGAAGCAGGAAGCCCTGCGCCAGATCCTGCGCGTACACTTCGGGGACGTGTACGCCCGCCTCACGGAACAGCGCGGCGACGCGCAGAAAGGGACGGCAATCTTCGCGCGCGGGAGGGGCGTCCATGACGATGCGCGTCTCGCCATTCGCCAGCGTCACGCGGAAGTAGCGGCGGAAACTGGCGTCGGCGGACGCCGGCTCGATCCGAAGGTCCCGATCTCCACACGCTCGCTCCAGCCACGCGCGTAGCAGGACGGCACGCGACATACCGCTTCTCCTTGGGCTTAGATGCTAAAATGGCGCGATTTTATCATTTGCCCTCCGCTACGCCGCGCCACGGTTTCCGCGGGGTTCTCGAACGACACCGAAATACTCGGATGAATCGAAGCGACCGACGCCAACAATTTGCATTGCTGCTCAGCTGCGGGCTGGCCGGCGTGTTCGCCGGCACATGTCCCGGCGAAGCGGCGGCACAGACGCCGGTTCCGTTGCAGACGGCGGATCCGGTCCTGCTCGGCACGCCGTCCGGCGCGGCGAACGAGCGGCAGGACGCGGCCGAGGTACGTCCGATCGCGCCGGAGGCTCTCGAAGTCCGGCCGGTCGCGCCCCGGACCTCGCCGGAGTCCGAAAGGGCCGGCGCCGCCGATGAGACGCCGACACCGGCAGCGGCATCCGCGCCGCCGGAGACGCGGGAGGACCCGGAACGGAACGGGGCGGATGTCGTCCGGCAGACCGGATCGCTTCCCGCCTCCGAACGCGCCGAGCGTCCGGCTCCGGTCGAGGACGGGGAAACCGGGAGGCCGGCGGTTCGGGAGCCGGTATCCTCCGCGCGTTCACCCTCGTATGCGCCAGCGCCCGGGGAGAGGGCGACGAAAACCTTGCGCGTCGATCCGGCCTTGCTCGGTCTGCCGCCTTCCGTTCCGGCGAGGCGATCCGCTGCCGGGGATTCCGCATCCGCCGCATCGCCGTCGCAGACGCGATCCGAAACGGCGCCGCCGCCCGTGGGAGAGGTGGGAGAGGATGGGAAACCCGATCCGGCGCGCGCCGATGGCGAACTCCCGGATCGTGAACCGGAGCCGGCCCTGCGCGTGACCGCGTGGATGGATTCCCCGCCTGGGGACGATTCGGAACCGCGTCCGGTTTTCCTGAGCGCTCTGTGGATGGCGGGGGAAATCAATCGGGAATTCGTCGCGGAAGGCGAGGCCGAACTGCGCAAGCTCGGTTCGATCGTCAATTCGGATCTGATGACTTACTGGCCGCTCGAAGACGAGGTCGAGGCCGAAGGCAGCGTGCGGCTGCAACAAGCGGATGATGTGATGACGGGACCGAAGATGCGGCTCCGGCTGGAAGATCGGACGGGTCATTTCGAACAGCCGTCCTATCGACTCAAGCATCAGTCGCTGCTGGGCAACAGGAAACTTGCGGATCGGGAGAAATCGAGCCGGCAGATCGAAAATCTGATCAATGCCTCCCTGTGGAATTCCGGGGTCGTGACGCCGCAGACGACGAAATCCACGCCGTTCGACGACGGGATCGGTCTGCCCACGACGACGGAATCGCGCGGCGAGGCGAAGCGCATCGATTTCGAGGGGGAAAATCAGTACCGGTTGCTGGACAATACCTTCACCACTTGCCCGGTCGATAACGATGCCTGGTACGTGAGGACCAGCGAATTGCAACTGGACTACGACCACGAGGCCGCCAAGGGCAGACACGCGACCGTCTACTTCAAGGGCGTGCCGATCCTGTATTCTCCGTGGCTGTCCTTCTCGCTCAACAACGAGCGCAGGTCGGGCTTTCTGCCGCCGTCCTTCGGCACCAACAGCGATAACGGTTTCGAGTACGAGCAGCCCTACTACTGGAACATCGCGCCGAACATGGACGCGACGATCTCGCCGCGCCTGATGACCAAGCGCGGCCTCCAGATCGGCAGCGAATTCCGCTATCTGAACACCGCCCTGGGCGGCCTTTACCGCGGCAACCTGAAGGCGGAATTCCTGGCCGGCGATCGCTTGCGCGACCGCGACGACCGCCACGCGCTTTCCCTGGCGCACGACCAGACGACCGACAACGGCTTTTCCGGGACGATCAATTTCAACAAGGTGTCGGATGACGACTACTACACCGATCTGTCGAGCAACATCGTCAGCAGTTCCCAGACGCAGTTGCTGCAACAGGGAACCTTGAGCTATGGCGGAGGGTGGTGGGGCGCGTCGATCAGCTTTCAGCAATATCAAACGCTGCAACCGGACGAGAACAATCCGGTGCTGGAGCAGTACCGGATGCTGCCGCAGATCGCGCTCAACGCCCGCAAGCTGGATTTCCACGGGACGGATATCCATCTTCTCGGGCAATACACGCGCTTTACGATCAGGGAACGGGAACAATACGGCACGATCTTCCCGGACGGCAACCGTACCGTCCTCTATCCGCAAATTTCCTTGCCCTACACGACGCCGGGATGGTACGTGACGCCCAAACTCGGCGTGAACTACCGCCGTTATTCCCTGACCGGCCAGGCCGACGGGGTTCCGGGGTCGATTTCGGTCGCGCTGCCCGTGCTCAGCCTCGATTCAGGAATGACATTCGAGCGTTCGAGCCGCTGGTTTGACCGCGATTACACCCAGACGCTCGAACCGCGGCTCTATTACCTGAATGTTCCGTACAAGGATCAGAGCGATCTTCCGTTGTTCGATACGGCGCTGGCGGACTTCAATTTTGCCCAGATATTCTCCGAGAATCAGTTTTCGGGCTGGGATCGCGTCAGCAACGCCAACCAGTTGACGGCGGCGCTCACCAGCCGCCTGATCGAGCCGGAAACCGGCAGCGAGATCATGCGCGCGACGATCGGCCAGCGTTTCCACTTCACCCGAAGCAAGGTGACGCTGAGCGGCCCCGCCGTTTCCGGCGACGGCAAGAAATGGGACCGTTCCGACTTTCTGGCGGGTTTCAGCGGGCAGATACTGCCGAAGGTCTACGCCGACACCGCCTGGCAGTTCGATCTGAACGACCGCCATGCCGAACGCTATTCGATCGGGATACGCTACCATCCGGAGCCGGGCAAGGTGCTGAACACCGCCTATCGATACAACCGCGAGACGACCTCGCCGGTCAATCAGGTGGACGTCTCCGGGCAGTGGCCGCTCATCGGGCGCTGGCACGGCGTCGGACGCCTGAACTATTCGTTCAAGGACGATGGCACCGTGCTGTCCACCAGCGGCCAGGGCGGACGGATCGTCGAGTCGATCGCCGGACTCGAATACGACGGCGGCTGCTGGATCCTGCGCGGCGTCGTCCGCCGTCAGGCGCTGACTTCGGTGGATGCCTCGACCTCGTTCTACGTGCAACTGGAACTGAGCGGTCTCGGGCGCATCGGCTCGAATCCGCTGAGTCTGCTCAAGCGGAACATCCAGGGGTACGGACTGATCGGCGACAACGATTCCGATACCGTCTTCAACGACTAGGGGTTCTTCATATGATGTCCTTGCTACGTATCGCGCTGTTCTTTTTCCTGACCGGAACCGTTCTGGCGCAGACGCCGGAACGCGCCTACGTCGAGCCGGTGCCGGCGGACCGCATCGTGGCGGTGGTGAACGACGAGGTGATCACCCTGACCGAATTGCGCAATCGTCTCGAAGCGGTCATCGCCCAGTTGAGCCGGCAGGGTACCCCGCTGCCGCCGCGGGAAGTGCTGGAACAGCAGATGCTCGATCGCATGGTGATGGACAGGATACAGCTCCAGCATGCCCGGGAGATCGGGATACACATCGACGATGCGCAGCTCGATCAGGCGATCCTGCGCATCGCCACCAGGAACAATCTGACGATGACGCAGTTCCGCCAGGCGCTGGAGCAGGATGGCGTGCCGTTCACCAAGTTCCGCGAGGAAATCCGCGACGAAATGACCACCGTCCGGGTGCGCGAGCGCGAGGTGGATAGCAAGATCATCATCTCCGAAGGCGAAATCGACAATTATCTGCAAAACGAGGCCGGCAAGAACCGATCGGCGGGGGAATTCGAAGTGGCGCACATTCTGCTGCGTTCCCCCGAATCGGCCAGCCCGGAACAAATCGGTGAACTCGAGGCCAAGGCGGGACAGATACACGAACGCGCCGCCCGGGGCGAGAATTTCTCGCAGCTCGCCGCCGCGTATTCGGACGCGCCGGACGGCCTGCAAGGCGGCGATCTCGGAATGCGTCCGCTGGAACGCTTGCCGAATATTTTCGCGGATGCCGTGGTCGATCTGAAAGCCGGTGAAGTGGCGCCGCTGTTGCGCAGTCCCAACGGTTTCCATATCGTCAAGCTGGTGGCCCGGCAAGGCGGGACGGGCGCGCCGACCGTGCAGCAGACGCATTCCCGGCACATTCTGATCAAGGTCAATGAGATCGTGTCGGATCCCGAGGCGCGGCACAAGCTGGAGGGCCTTTACGACCGCATCATGCACGGCGAGAAATTCGCCGAACTGGCGCGTCTGTATTCGCAGGATGGTTCGGCCACGAAAGGCGGCGATCTGGGGTGGCTCTATCCCGGCGACACCGTGCCGGAGTTCGAGCGGGCGATGAACGATCTTTCTCCGGGCGAAACCAGCCATCCCGTGAGAACGCCCTTCGGCTATCACCTGATCGAAGTGCTGGAACGCCGCGTGCAGGAAGCCTCGGTCGATCGCCTGCGCAATACCGCCCGCCAGGCCCTGCGCGAGCGCAAGCTGGACGAGGCTTACCAGGACTGGCTGCGGCAGGCGCACGATCGCGCCTACATCGAATTGAAACTCGAAGACGACTGATTCCGTGAGCGCCGCGTCCGTCATTGCCGTCACCTCCGGCGAGCCGGCTGGCGTCGGGCCGGAGCTTTGTCTGCG
>JAITAJ010000344.1 GCA_031284185.1 Accumulibacter sp.
CGCAGAAGGAAAAACCGAGCGCTCGGTTTCTCGTTCCTTGCTCGGCGCGAAGCGCCCAAGCCGTCTGTCTTCTGTCCTCTCAAGATTCTGTCCTCTGGACACTATCGCGGCAACGACGAACTCCTCATCAAGAAAGCGTCGACTTCCCGCGCGCACTGGCGCCCCTCGCGGATCGCCCAGACTACCAGCGACTGACCGCGGCGCGCGTCGCCCGCGGCAAACACCCCGGCGACATTCGTCGCGTAGCCGCCGGGTCCGTCGGTCGTCGCCCGGACGTTGCCGCGCGCGTCCTTGTCCACCCCGAAGGATTCCAGCAGGTCGGCGGCGGGGCCGACGAAACCCATCGCCAGGAAAACGAGATCGGCCGGGTAGGTCCGCTCGCTTCCGGCGATTTCGCTCATCTTGCCGTCCTTCCAGTCCAGATCGACGGTGCGGATGGCCTTGAGCGCGCCCTGATCGCCGATGAACTCCCGGGTGGCAATGGAAAAGAGACGCTGCGTTTCGCCCTCCAGGTGCGAGGACGAGGTGCGCAACCTGAGCGGCCAGTACGGCCAGGTCGTCGCCTTGTTTTCCTGTTCCGGCGGACGGGGCAGCAGTTCGAGCTGAGTCACCGACGCGGCGCGATGACGATAACTGGTGCCGACACAGTCGGAGCCGGTGTCGCCTCCGCCGATCACCACGACATGCTTGCCCTTGGCGTTGATCGGATTGGCCTTGCCGCCTCCGATCTGCCGGTTTTGCGGAATCAGGAATTCCAGCGCGGCGTAAACGCCTCTGAGTTCGCGGCCCGGAATCGGCAGCTCACGCGGCGTTTCCGAACCCGCGGCGAGCACGACGGCATCGAATTCCCGGCGGATTTCTTCGGCCGACACGCGCTCGACCGCGTCACTGGCGACGCCGGCAGGGAGGCTTCCGCTGCCGACGATCACCCGGGTACGGAAAACGACGCCTTCCGCCTCCATCTGCCCGACACGGCGCTCGATCAATGATTTGTCGAGCTTGAAGTTGGGGATCCCATAGACCAGGAGCCCGCCGGGCCGGTCGTTCTTTTCAAAGACGGTCACCTCGTGCCCGGCGCGCGCGAGCTGCTGCGCGGCGGCCAGCCCGGACGGACCGGAGCCGACGACGGCTACTTTCCTGCCGGTACGGACGCTGGCCGGCTGGGGCACGATCCAGCCCATCTGCCAACCCTTGTCGGCGATCGCGTGCTCGATCGATTTGATTCCCACCGATTCGTCATTGATGTTGAGCACGCACGCCTCTTCACAGATCGCGGGACAGACGCGCCCGGTGAAGTCGGGGAAATTGTTGGTCGAGTGCAGTACCTTCAGCGCCTGCTCCCAGTGACCGCGATAGACCAGATCGTTCCAGTCCGGAACGATGTTGTTGAGTGGGCAGGCGTTGTTGCAGAACGGCGTGCCGCAATCCATGCAGCGCGAGCTTTGCACGCGCGTCTGCTCATCGTTGAGCGTGGCGACGAATTCGCGGTAGTGCTTCAGGCGAGCCTGCACAGGCTCGCAGGCTTCGGACAGACGCTGACGCTCCAGGAAACCAGTCGGCTTTCCCATTTTCAGGCAACCTCCAATTGCTTTTTCGCGGCCAACTCGGTCAGCGCGCGACGGTACTCATGCGGCATGACCTTGACGAAACGGCGGCGGTAAACCGGCCAGCCTTCGAGTATCCGGCGCGCCACCGCGCTGCCGGTGTATCCGGCATGGCGTTCCACCAGGTCCCTGAGCAGGACTTCGTCGATCTGGCCGAGATGGCGGGCCGCCGGCGCCTCTTCCGGGACGCCGCTCCCGCGCGCCGCCTCCGCCTCCTCCACGGGTTCCAGCGCGACTTGCGCCAGGTTGCAGCGGGAGGCGAAGCTGCCTTCCTCGTCGAGAACGAAGGCCACGCCGCCCGACATGCCGGCAGCGAAATTGCGTCCGGTCATGCCCAGCACGACCACCGTTCCGCCGGTCATGTACTCGCAGCCGTGATCGCCGACGCCTTCGACCACCACGGTCGCCCCGGAGTTGCGCACGGCGAAGCGTTCGCCGGCAACCCCGGACAGGAAGGCTTCGCCCTCGACGGCGCCGTACAGGATGGTGTTGCCGACGATGATGTTCCTGTTCGTCTCGCCCGGAAAACCCGGATCGGGCCGAACGATGATGCGGCCACCCGACAGGCCCTTGCCGACGTAATCATTGCCTTCTCCCGAGAGATCCAGCGTGATCCCGTGCGCGAGAAAGGCGCCGAAGCTCTGGCCGGCGGTGCCCTGGAAGGCGATGCGGATGGTGTCGTCGGGCAGGCCGGCGTGTCCGTACTTCTCGACGACGCGGCTGGACAGCATGGTGCCGACGCTGCGGTTGACGTTGCGGATCGGTGATTCGAGGCGTACCGCCTTGCCTTTTTCGAGCGCGGGCTTCGCCCGTTCGATCAGGTGCCTGTCCAGCGCCTTGTCCAGACCGTGATCCTGTTTCTCGCAGTGGAAGACCGGCTCGCCGGAATCCGGCGCAGGCCCCTGGAATATCCGGCTGTAGTCCAGCCCGCATGATTTCCAGTGTTCGATGCCTTTCTTCATGTCGAGCAGATCGGAACGCCCGACCAGATCGTCGAACCGGCGAATGCCGATCCGCGCCATCAGCTCGCGCAGTTCCTCGGCGACGAAAAAGAAATAGTTGATCACGTGCTCCGGCTGGCCGGTGAAGCGGCGGCGCAGTTCAGGATCCTGCGTGGCGACGCCGACGGGACAGGTGTTCAGGTGGCACTTGCGCATCATGATGCAGCCGCTGACGACGAGCGGCGCGGTGGCGAAACCGAACTCGTCGGCGCCGAGCAGGGCGCCGATCAGCACGTCGCGCCCGGTCTTGATCTGGCCGTCGACCTGCAGCCGCACGCGCCCGCGCAGGCGGTTGAGCACCAGGGTCTGCTGCGTTTCCGCGAGCCCCAGTTCCCACGGCGCCCCCGCGTGCTTGATCGACGACAAGGGACTCGCGCCGGTGCCGCCGTCATGGCCGGAAATCACCAGGTGGTCGGCCTTGGCCTTGGTCGCGCCGGCGGCGACCGTGCCGACGCCGATCTCGGATACCAGCTTGACGCTGATCGAAGCCCGGGCGTTGGCGTTCTTCAGATCGTGAATCAGTTGCGCCAGGTCTTCGATCGAATAGATGTCGTGGTGCGGCGGCGGCGAGATCAGCCCGATGCCCGGCACCGAGTGGCGCAGAAAGCCGATGTATTCGGAGACCTTGTGTCCCGGCAACTGCCCGCCCTCGCCGGGCTTGGCGCCCTGCGCCATCTTGATCTGGATCTGGTCGGCATTGACCAGGTATTCGCCGGTCACGCCGAAACGCCCGGAGGCCACTTGCTTGATCGAAGAGCGCAGGCTGTCGCCCTTCTTGAGCGGCAGATCGCGCTCGATGCGCCCCTTGCCGATGACGTCCGAGACCCGCTGATCCGCCCCGACCGGCTTGAAACGCGCCGGATCCTCGCCGCCCTCGCCGGTGTTCGAGCGGGCGCCGATCCGGTTCATGGCGATCGCCAGCGTGGTGTGCGCCTCGGTCGAGATGGAACCCAGCGACATGGCGCCGGTAACGAAGCGCTTGACGATGTCCCTGGCCGGTTCGACCTCGTCCAGCAGAACCTCCGGCCCCGCCGGCCTGATCTCGAACAGGCCGCGCAGCGTCATGTGCCGTCGCGACTGGTCGTTGATGATCCACGCGAAATCCTTGTAGCTTTCGTACTTGCCGGTGCGCGTCGAGTGCTGGAGATGGGCGATGGCCTCCGGCGTCCACATGTGCTCGTCGCCGCGCGCGCGGAACGCATAATCGCCGCCGACGTCGAGCGCCTCCCGCAGCACCTGTTCCTGGCCGAACGCTTGCAGGTGCATACGGATGGCCTCCTCCATCACCTCAAACACGCCGATCCCCTCGACGCGCGAGGAGGTGCCGGTGAAATACTTGTCGACCATTTTCCTTTGCAGGCCGATCGCCTCGAAGATTTGCGCGCCGGTATAGGACATGTAGGTGGAGATGCCCATCTTGGACATGACCTTGAGCAAGCCCTTGCCAACGCCCTTGACGAAATTCCTGATGGCCTTTTCCCGCGCCTTCTCGTCCTTGCCGGCCATCTGCTCGATCGTTTCGAGCGCCAGATACGGGTGGACGGCCTCCGCGCCGTAACCGGCGAGCAAGGCGAAATGGTGCGTTTCCCGCGCGGAGCCGGTTTCGACCACCAGGCCGACGCGGGTCCGCAGACCCTGCGTGACGAGATGCTGATGCACGGCGGAAAGCGCGAGCAAGGCCGGAATGGCGACGTTGTCCCGGCCGAGTTTGCGGTCGGAGACGATCAAGAGGCCGCAACCCCGCATCACGGCGTCTTCCGCCTCGGCGCAGAGCGAGGCCAGACGCGCCTCGACGCCTTCATTGCCCCAGGCCAGCGGATAGCAGATGTCCAGCTCGGCGGAACGTACCTTGTCGTCGGTATAGGCCGAGATGCGGCGCAGCTTGGCCATGTCGGCGTAGGTCAGCACCGGCTGCGACACTTCCAGACGGTACGGCGGATTGATCTCGTTGATGTCCAGCAGGTTCGGCTTCGGGCCGATGAACGACACCAGCGACATGACCATCTGCTCGCGGATCGGGTCGATCGGCGGATTCGTCACCTGCGCGAACAACTGGCGAAAATAGTTGTACAGCGGCTTGTTCCTGCGCGAGAGCACGGCGAGCGGCGAATCGTTGCCCATCGAGCCGATGGCTTCCTCGCCGGTTCGCGACATCGGTTCGAGAATGAAGCGGATGTCCTCCTGGGTGTAGCCGAAGGCTTGCTGGCGATCGAGCAGATCGGCCGCGCCGCCCGGCGCCGCGGCGTCGGATGGCGCGGCGAGGTCGTCCAGCTTGATGTTGATGCGCGCGACCCAGTCCTGGTAAGGCTTCTGCCGCGACAGCGTTTGCTTGAGCTCGACGTCGTCGATGATGCGCCCCTGGTCTACGTCGATCAGGAACATCTTGCCGGGCTGCAAACGCCACTTCTTGATGATCTTCGCCTCGGGAATCGGCAGAACCCCGGCCTCCGAGGACATGACCACGTAATCATCGTCGGTCACGAGATAACGCGCCGGACGCAGGCCGTTGCGGTCCAGCGTGGCCCCGATCTGGCGTCCGTCGGTGAAGGCGATCGCCGCCGGGCCGTCCCACGGCTCCATCATCGCCGCGTGGTATTCGTAGAACGCGCGCCGCTTCTCGTCCATCAGCGCGTGCGCTTCCCAAGCCTCGGGGATGAGCATCATCATGGCATGAGCCAGCGAATAGCCGCCCATGACCAGCAGCTCCAGCGCGTTGTCGAACGATGCGGTGTCGGACTGGTTGGGATACATCAGCGGCCAGATCTTGTCGAGGTCGGCCCCGAGCAGCGGCGACGAAGTGCCCTTTTCACGGGCGCGCATCCAGTTGTAATTGCCGCGCAGGGTGTTGATCTCGCCGTTGTGCGCGATCATGCGGAAGGGATGCGCCAGCGGCCACGTCGGGAAGGTATTGGTCGAGAACCGCTGGTGCACCAGCGCCAGCGCCGAAACGCAGCGCGGATCCCGGAGGTCGGAATAGTATTGGCCGACCTGGTCGGCGAGCAGCAGGCCCTTGTAAACGAGGGTTCGCGCCGACATCGACGGCTGGTAGAACTCCTTGCTGTGCTCCAGCCCGAGCGCGCGAATGGCGTTGGCCGCCCGGCGGCGGATGACGTAGAGCTTGCGTTCGAGCGCGTCGGTCACCATGACGTCCGGCCCGCGGCCGATGAACACCTGGCGGATCACCGGCTCCAGCGCGCGCACCGCCGGGGACATGGGCATCGCCCGGTCGACGGGAACGTCGCGCCAGCCCAGGATGACCTGTCCCTCGGCGCTCGTGGCGCGCTCGATCGCTTCCTGGCAGGCCAGGCGCGACGCCGATTCCTTGGGCAGAAAGACCATGCCGACGCCGTAGTCGCCCGCGCGCGGCAGGATCACGCCCTGTCTTGCCATTTCTTCGCGCAGGAAGAGATCGGGGATCTGGATCAGGATTCCGGCGCCGTCCCCCATCAGCGGATCGGCGCCCACGGCGCCGCGGTGATCGAGATTCTCGAGGATCGACAATCCCTGTTCGATGATCGAATGGCTCTTTCGGCCCTTGATGTGCACCACGAAACCGACGCCGCAGGCATCGTGCTCGTTGGCCGGGTCATAAAGCCCCGGCGGCTCAGGCAACGCAGAATTCATCGCGCTCGAATCCTCTCATCGTAAATCAGACGGCAGGACAGAAGACGGGTCTCTTGAGAACTATCTTCTGAAACGAAACAGCCATCAAAAAAGCCGGCATCCGCCAGCTTTTCGAGTGAAGTCCATGAATGCTTCCAAGTATATCGCGGAAACGCGCGGCACATTGACATGATTCGCAAAAAGCACGACATCCTTCCAAAATGTCATGAACTCACCCGCGCCGGGGATTTCCCGTAAAATGGATGGATTCTCTCCGGGGGGCATCGGCGGATGAATTCCATCGGGCAAGGGGAGACATGGTAAAGTAAGCCTTAATTCGATGGATAGTAATCAATTACTATAAATCTCGGATGATCCGGTTTTTCACGATTCGGACGCACGTTCCTTCAGGCGGCGCGCGAGCCTCTCGGCGGTGGGCTGCCTGGACTGGATCGGCGATTCTCATGGGTGGCAAGACCCGCGCCCGTTGGTTTTTGCCATGTTTTTGAATCGATTCATGGAGATATGAATGTCATTGAGTATCGGAGTTCCACGCGAGGTTTTTCCCGAGGAAAAACGTGTCGCCACCGTTCCCGATGTTGTCGAGAAGCTGGTCAAGCTCGGATTCAAGGTTCTGATCGAGTCCGGCGCGGGTGAACAGTCGAATTTCAGCGATGATGCGTATCGTGCCGCGGGCGCTGAAATCCTTGGCGACGCGGCGTCGCTTTGGGCGTCGTCCGACGTCGTTTTCAAGGTTCGCGGGCCGGTGGCCGAGGAAGTCGGGCTGCTCCGCGAAGGCGGCACCCTGATCTCCTTCATCTGGCCGGCCCAGAATCCCGAGCTGATGCGGCGGCTGGCCGCCAGAAAAGCGACGGTGCTGGCCATCGACTGCCTGCCGCGCCAACTCTCCCGCGCCCAGAAGATGGACGCATTGACCTCCACGGCGGGCATCAGCGGCTACCGCGCCGTCATCGAGGCCGCCAATGCCTTCGGACGCTTCTTCAACGGCAAGATCACCGCCGCCGGCAAGGTGCCGCCGGCCAAGATATTCATCGCCGGCGCCGGCGTGGCCGGTCTGGAGGCGATCGGCACGGCGGCCAACATGGGCGCCATCGTGCGCGCCAACGACACGCGCGCCGAAGTGGCCGACCAGGTCAAGTCGCTGGGCGGGGAATTCGTCAGGGTCGATTACGAGGAAGAAGGCTCCGGCGGCGGCGGATACGCCAAGGTCATGAGCGAAGGCTTTCAGCAGGCCCAGCGCGAAATGTACGCCAAACAGTCCAAGGAGTCGGACATCATCATCACCACCGCCCTGATCCCCGGCAAGCCCGCTCCCAAGCTGATCACCGCCGAAATGGTGAGGAGCATGAAACCCGGCAGCGTGATCGTCGACATGGCGGGCGAGCAGGGCGGCAACTGCGAGCTGACCGAGCCTGGCCAGGCCGTGGTGAAGCACGGCGTCACCATCATCGGCTACACCGATCTGCCCAGCCGTCTGGCCAGACAATCCTCGATGCTCTACGCGAACAACCTGCTGCATCTGGCCGAGGAACTGTGCAAGACGAAGGATGGCCAGATCGACGTCAACATGAAAGATGACGCCATCCGTGGCCTGACGGTGATCAAGGAAGGCGACGTCACCTGGCCGCCGCCGCCGCTCAAGCTCCCCGTCCCCCCGGCCAAATCCGCCGCGGCGCCGGTTCCCGTCGCCCCCAAAACCTCGGGGCACGGAAAAGGCGAACCGATGTCCGTCCGGGGCGTCTCCATTCTGTTCGCCGTCGCCGCGCTGTCGTTCTGGCTGATCGGCGCCTACGCGCCGTCGGCGTTCCTGGGGCACCTGACGGTCTTCGTGCTGGCCTGCTTCGTCGGCTACATGGTCGTCTGGAACGTCACGCCGTCGCTGCATACGCCGCTGATGAGCGTGACGAACGCGGTTTCCAGCATCATCACCATCGGCGCGCTGGTGCAGATCGCGCCGCCCCTGGCGGAAGGAGTCTCCCGGCCCGACGGGATCATCCGCCTGCTGGCGATTCTCGCGGTCGCCCTGGCGACGATCAACATGTTCGGTGGTTTCGCCGTGACCCGGCGCATGCTGGAAATGTTCCGAAAGTGAGGAGATAAAACATGTCTACAGGTCTGTCCATCGTCTCCTACCTCGGAGCAACCATTCTTTTCATCCTCTGTCTCGGCGGTCTTTCCAACCAGGAAACCTCGCGTCGCGGCAATGTCTACGGCATCATCGGCATGACCATCGCCGTGCTGGCGACCGTGCTCGGTCCGCGCGTCGGCGCCGCCGGTCTGCCCTGGATCATCGGCGCGATGGTCGTCGGCGGCGCGATCGGCCTGTACGCCGCGCGCGTCGTGCAGATGACGCAGATGCCGGAGCTGGTGGCATTGATGCACAGTCTGGTCGGTCTGGCCGCCTGCCTGGTCGGTTATGCCAGCTACGTCGACACGTCGATCGACTTCGTCGGCGCCGAGAAAGCGATCCACGAAATCGAGATTTATGTCGGCATCCTGATCGGCGCGGTGACCTTCTCGGGTTCGGTGATCGCCTTCGGCAAGCTCTCGGGCAAGATCGGCGGAAAACCCATGTTGCTGCCGGGCCGGCATCTGATGAATCTGGCCGGTCTTTTGATCATCCTCTACTTTGGCCGCGACTTCCTGAATGCGGCGACGATTTCCGAAGGGATGAGGTCCTTGATCGTGATGACCATCGTCTCGCTGGCGTTCGGCATGCACATGGTGATGGCCATCGGCGGCGCCGACATGCCGGTCGTGGTGTCGATGCTCAACAGCTACTCGGGCTGGGCGGCGGCGGCCACCGGCTTCATGCTCGGCAATGACCTCCTGATCGTGACCGGCGCGCTCGTCGGGTCGAGCGGCGCCATCCTGTCGTACATCATGTGCAGCGCCATGAACCGCAATTTCCTCAGCGTGATCGCCGGTGGTTTCGGTTCCGACGGCGGCGCTCCGAAGAAGCCGGCGGGCGACGGCGCGTCGCCCGCCGGCGAGGTCACCCCGATCTCCGTGACGGAAACCGCCGAATTGCTGCGGGAGGCGAAGAGCGTGATCATCGTTCCGGGTTATGGCATGGCCGTGGCGCAAGCGCAGCACGCCGTCTATGAAATAACGTCGCTGCTGCGCGAACGGGGCGTGAATGTCCGTTTCGGCATCCATCCCGTCGCCGGTCGTATGCCGGGGCACATGAACGTGCTGCTGGCCGAAGCCAAGGTGCCGTATGACATCGTTTTTGAAATGGACGAGCTGAACGGCGATTTCCCGGATACGGACGTGGCGATCGTGATCGGCGCCAACGACATCGTGAATCCCGCGGCCCAGGAGGATCCGGGCAGCCCGATCGCCGGTATGCCGGTGCTCGAAGTCTGGAAGGCCAAGACCTCGATCATGATGAAACGCAGCATGGCGTCCGGCTACGCCGGCGTAGACAACCCGCTGTTCTACAAGGAAAACAACCGGATGCTCTTTGGCGATGCCAAAAAGATGCTGGATGAAGTGCACGTCGCGTTGTCACAGTCGTGACCCGTTCCATTCCCGGATCGCGCCGGTGATCCGGGAATGGAAGCCGCCGGCGCCCGAGCCTGCCCGGGTTCGGGCGCCGCGGTGACGAAGGCGTCGCCATGCCCGCGCCATGCCGATCCGCGCGTCGTGCGTGATGCCGCCGTCAGCGGGTACAATCACGGCTCCTTTGTGCCGAGACCGGGCAAGATCAATGAGCGGAAACCTGTTCATCGTCACGGCGCCTTCCGGCGCCGGCAAGACGACTCTGGTGCGTTTGCTGCTGGAGAATGACGCAAGCGTCGGGGTGTCGATCTCGCATACGACGCGCCCGCCTCGTCCCGGTGAGGAGAACGGCCGTGAGTACCACTTCATCGATGTCCCGGACTTTCTGGAGAGGATCGATCGGAAGGAGTTTCTGGAGTGGGCGAAGGTTCACGGAAACTATTACGGCACTTCGAGACGGTGGATCGAAGCGGAAATGGCCCCGGACCGGGACGTGTTGCTGGAAATCGACTGGCAGGGCGCGCGGCAGGTACGCCAGGCTTTTCCGCAAGCGACGGGCATTTTCGTCCTCCCGCCTTCGATGGCGATCCTGGGAGCGCGCCTGTCCGGGCGCGGAACCGATTCGGAAGAGGTGATCGCGCGCCGGATCGACGCGGCGCAGGACGAAATGAGGCACGTGGACGAGTTCGATTATGTTATCATCAACGACAGCCTGAAACAGGCGGTTCTTGATCTTCAGACCATCATCAAGGCCGCGCGGCTGCGCTGTGCGAACCAGCGGGAGCGGCATGGTTCTCTGTTCGCGTCATTGCTTTGATTGGGGGCGCCGTGGCACGAGTTACCGTAGACGATTGTTTGCAATGTATTCCCAACCGTTTCCAGATGACCTTGGCGGCCACTTATCGCGCCCGCCAGATCACCGCCGGCGCCTCGCCGATGGTGGAAGCCAATCGTGACAAGCCGACGGTGCTCGCGCTGCGCGAACTGGCTCAGGAGCTGTACGGGCTGGAAGTGCTCAACCGCGGCCACGCCTGACGTTCGGAAAGGCCGTGTGGTGATCGATCGTGAATTCCAGCGCCCTGGCCGACCTCGATGATCCCGCCCATCCGCGCCCGGAAAGCCACGTCGCCAGATACGACTACGAGTACCCGGCCTACCGGGTCTTCATCGATTCCTTAAGCTACCTCAAACCCGAAGACATCGACCTCGTCTGTCTCGCCTACCGCTTCGGCGACAAGGCGCACCAGGGGCAGAAGCGCCTTTCCGGCGAACCCTATATCACGCATCCGCTCGCCGTTGCCAGCGCCCTGGCGGAATGGCGCATGGACGCGCAGGCCATCGTCGCGGCGCTGCTGCATGACGTCATGGAGGACACGGCGGTCGGCAAGGCGCAGATCGCCGAGCGTTTCGGCAAGCACGTGGCCGACCTGGTCGACGGACTGTCGAAACTGGACAAGATCGAGTTCCGGTCGTATCAGGACGCTCAGGCCGAAAATTTCCGCAAGATGCTGATGGCCATGGCGCGCGATCTGCGCATCGTGCTGATCAAGCTGGCCGATCGCCGCCACAACCTTCAGACGATGGCGGCGATCCGTCCGGAAAAGCGCAGGCGGATCGCCCATGAAACGCTGGAAATATACGCGCCGATCGCCAATCGCCTGGGGCTGAACAACATCTGCCGGCAACTGCAAGACCTGTCGTTCAGGCACATCTATCCGATGCGTTTCGGGGTGTTGACCAAGGCGGTCAAGGCCGCGCGCGGCAATCGCCGCGAACTGTTGAGCAAGATACTCGAAGGCATCCACGGCAAGCTGGCCGAGGCGCACATCAGGGCCGGCGTGTTCGGCCGGGAAAAGAGCCTGTACTCGATCTATCGCAAGATGATCGAGAAGCACCTGAGTTTTTCCCAGGTGCTCGACATTTACGGTTTCCGCGTCATCGTCAAGGACATCGACACCTGTTATCTCGCGCTCGGCGCCCTGCATTCGCGCTTCAAGCCGGTGCCGGGAAAATTCAAGGACTACATCGCCATTCCCAAGATAAACGGCTACCAGTCGCTGCACACGACGCTGATCGGCCCGTATGGCACGCCGATCGAGATACAGATCAGAACGCAGGCGATGCACCATCTGGCCGAGGAAGGCATCGCCTCGCACTGGCTGTACAAGGACAGCGAGGAGAGCGGCGCCGATCTGCAAAACAAGATGCACACCTGGTTGCAGTCGCTGCTCGAATTGCAGAGCGCGGCGGGCGACCCCTCCGAATTCCTGGAACACCTGAAGGTCGACCTGTTTCCCGACGAAGTTTACGTTTTCACGCCGAAGGGCCGGATTCTGGCCTTGCCGCGCGGAGCGACCGTCATCGATTTCGCCTACGCGGTGCATACCGACATCGGCCACCGCTGCGTCGCCGCGCGCATCGACCACGAGCTGATCCCGCTGTCCGCCGAGCTGGAAAACGGCAACCAGGTCGAGATCATCACGGCGCCCTATGCCAACCCGAATCCGGCCTGGCTCGGCTACGTCAAGACCAGCCGCGCGCGCAGCCGGATACGCCAGTTCCTGCGCGGCATCCAGCAGGACAGCGCGAGCGCGCTGGGCGAGAAGATACTGGGCCAGGAATTGCAGACGCTCGGCGTGACGCCCGCGGACGTGCCGACGGCGGTCTGGGAGCGCGTCATTCACGAATCGGGCGGAAGGACCCGGCAGGACCTCTACTCGAACGTGGGCATGGGGCGCAGTCTCGCCGCGGTCGTGGCGCACCGTCTCGCCGAGCATCGCAGCCTGCCCGATCACCCGGTCGAAGCGACGACGCCGCTGCTCATCCGCGGGACGGAAGGCATGGCGATCCAGTTGGCATCCTGCTGCCAGCCGATTCCCGGCGACCCGATCATCGGGCTGTTGCGCAAGGACCAGGGCCTGCGCATACATACCCACGCCTGTTCGGCGGTGCGCAAGTCGCGCAGCACCGAGCCGCAGAACTGGATTCGCGTCGAATGGGAACCCGATCCCGGCCAGTTTTTCGAAGTGCGCGTCAAGGTCACGGCCAGGAACGTCGTCGGTATGCTGGGGCGTGTCGCCACCGGCATCGCCGGATTCGGCATCAAGATCGACCAGGTGACCATGGACCGGAAAAAGCCGGGATTGTTCACGGATGTCCATTTTCAGATTCTCGTCCTGGGGCGCTCGCACCTGGCCTCGCTGATGCGCAGTCTGCGGCGCGTCCCGGACGTCGTGCGCATCACGCGCGAACAGGAGCCGTCTTGAACGTATTGATCTTGGGCGCCGGCGTGGTCGGCGTTTGCAGCGCCTGGTATCTGTCCGGGGCGGGGCACCGGGTGCGTGTCGTCGACCGGCAGCCCGACGCGGGATTGGAAACGAGTTTCGCCAACGGCGGCCAGATCTCGGTGTCCCATGCCGAGCCGTGGTCCAACCCGCACGCGCCCTTGCGGGCGCTGTCCTGGATGGGGCGCGAGGACGCGCCGCTGTTGTTCCGGCCGCGTCTGGACGCCGCGCTGTTCGACTGGAGCTGGCGTTTTCTGCGCGAATGCACGCCGGGACGGACGCGCGCGAACATCCGCGACATCGTGCGGCTGGCCCTGTACAGCCGCGATGAACTCGGGCGTCTGCGCGAGGAAACCGGCATTCGCTACGATCATCTGACGCGAGGCATCCTGCACGTCTACACCGACGGGAAGGAATTCCAGGCGGCGATCGCGGCGGCGAGGATCATGCGCGAATTCGGCTGCGAGCGTCATCCCGTCGATGCCGACCGATGCGTCGAAATCGAGCCGGCGCTTCTGGCCTCGCGTCCCCTCCTCGTCGGTGGCGACTACACCGCCGCCGACGAATCCGGCGACGCCCAGGTGTTCACCCGGAATCTCGCCGGGTTGTGCCGCGCGCGCGGGGTCGATTTTCGTTTCGGCGCGACGGTCGAACGGCTGATGGCGGCGGATGGCCGCATCGACGGTGTCGCGGCGCGCTCGGAGACGGGTTCCGAGACGCTGCGCGCCGATGCCTACGTCGTCGCACTGGGCAGCTACAGCCCTCTGCTGCTGCGTCCTCTCGGCATCCGCATCCCCGTCTATCCGGCCAAGGGCTACTCGGCGACGATACCGCTATCCGGGGACAGTGTGGCGCCGACCGTGGCCATGACCGACGATGGCCGCAAGATCGTCTTCTCGCGGCTCGGCCAGCGGCTGCGCGTCGCCGGCACCGCCGAATTCAACGGCTACGATACCGGACTCAACGAAGTGCGCTGCCGGGCGCTCATCACGCGGACGCGCGAACTCTTCCCCGAACTGCGCCCGGCGGGCGAGCCGGAATTCTGGTGCGGTCTGCGTCCGACGACGCCCTCGAACGTGCCCTTCATCGGTCCGACCAGGCTGCCGAACCTGTATCTCAACACGGGGCACGGCACGCTCGGCTGGACCATGGCCTGCGGTTCCGGCCGGGCGCTTGCCGACGTCATCAGCGGTGAAACGCCGAAAATCGCCCTGCGCCCTTTCTGATCCCGGTTCGGGATCGCCGGCGTCTCGCATGGCGGGTGAAGAAACAGACGGGTTTTCGTCGTTCACGCGCATGGCGGGCCGAACGCGGCGGCATCGGCGTCGCAATGGAAATGAACGGTGCTGATCGACACGCATTGCCACATTGACGCGGCGGAGTTTGCCGGGGACCGAGACGCGGTGGTACGAGCGGCGGCGGCTGCCGGTATCGTGGCGATCGTCGTTCCGTCGGTCATGCCGGAAAATTTCGCCGCCGTGCGCGTGTGTTGCGAGCGCCATGTCCTCTGCCGTCCGGCCTATGGCACCCACCCTCTCCGCGTGGATTCGACCGACGAGACGGCGCTCGGCCGGTTGAGAGCGTGCCTGGAACGGGAAATGGCCGGAGCGCATCCGCCCGCGGCGGTCGGCGAAATCGGCCTGGACTTTCATGTTCCGGGGTTCGACGCGGCGCGGCAGGAACGATTTTTCGTTGAACAACTGAAAATCGCCAGGGACTTCGATCTTCCCGTTCTTTTGCATATACGCCGGGCGGTCGATGCCGTTCTCCGGCAGTTGCGCCGGATCGGCGCGCGCGGCGGCATTGCCCACGCCTTCAATGGCAGCCGCCAGCAGGCCGACGAATTCCTGCGTCTCGGTTTCCGGCTCGGTTTCGGCGGCGCGATGAGTTTCCCGCGCGCCACGCGCATCCGCCGGCTCGCCTCTTCATTGCCGCGCGAAGCCCTGGTTCTGGAAACCGACGCGCCGGATATTCCCCCGGCATGGCTCGAAGGCGGGCGCAACACGCCCGCCGAGCTTTTGCGCATCGCCGACGCGCTCGCCGAGCTACGCGGCATCGACCGCGCGGAAGTGGAAAGTTTCACGACCGACAACGCGGTCGCGGTTCTGGGGTTCAGAAGACAGCGATTTGAGAGGACAGAAGACAGTTCCAGAGGACAGAGGATAGAGGACAGAAGACAGTTCCAGAGGACAGAGGATAGAGGACAGAAGACAGATGAGTTTGCGGCGCTGTCGCGCCGGGTGTGATGGAAAAACCGAGTGCATTCCAGAGGACAGAGGACAGAAGTCAGAAGACAGAGAAACCGAGCGCTCGGTTTTTCGTCCTCACTCGGCGCGAAGCGCCCAAGCTGATCTGTCTTCTGTC
>JAITAJ010000364.1 GCA_031284185.1 Accumulibacter sp.
ACCCTACGCGCAAATTCTGGCGGCGCTCATGCAGACCAGGGACGACGAGGGGCTGTCCACCGATGAACTGATGCTGGCGACCGGCAGGGATTCAAATAGGCTACAGCGCATGTTGCGCGAACTCGACCAGTGGAAGTTGCTGTCCAATGACACTGAAATTGGCGTCACTTTTCATCGTGATCCGGATACCGTCACGCGGCTCGATACGCTTGAACGCATCGAAAACGCATTGTTTGCCAATCTGCGCGAATGCGCTCCCGACGCCGACCGGGAAGACTGGCAGCAACTCAATGTGCGCCGCCTGTGCGACATCCTGCGCCGCGATACGCAGACCGATTTCGATCCGGGCAAACTCACCCGGCTGTTGAAATCCTTCGCGGAACCCTTTGGCGAAAGCGCGGAACGGCGAGGTTTCTTTGAGCTGCGTCCAGGCGGACCGGATCAGCGTCGTCTCCGTCTGTTGCGCGACTGGTCGAATATCGATCAGATCCGCAAGCGCCGGATGCGGCTTGCCTGCGCGCTGGTCGACGTTTTCCAGAAAATGCGCCAGGGCAACAATCTGCTCGTCACTTGCAAGCAAGGCGTACTGGAGACGACGCTGCAAGCCGACCTGACGCTTGCCGGGCTCGACATCAAGAACTGGGATGCCGCCCTCTCCGCCGCGCTCCTTTATCTGGATGCCAACGAAGTGCTGCATCTGGCGCGCGGGAAGGCCGTGTTCCGCGCCGCGATGAAAATCCAGTTCGACGCGGACGCGCGGCAGCGCCAGTTCAAGAAATCCGATTATGCCGAGCTGGCCTTGCACTATCAGGACAAAATCGTGCAGGTGCACGTGATGGCTGAATACGCGAATGCCGTCCTGCGCAAACTCAAGGCGGCGATGCGTTTCATCGACGATTATTTCAATCTGGATCGCGCGACATTCATCAAGATTTATTTTGCCGGACGCGAAGATATATTGACGATGGCCGCCACCGAGACGGCGCATCGCCGCATTCTCGTCGAACTCGCCAACCCGGCGCAGCAAGCCATCGTCGCCGCGCCGCGGGAAGAAAGCCTGCTCGTGCTCGCCGGCCCCGGCGCGGGCAAGACACGGGTCATCGTGCATCGGGTGGCCTGGCTCTTGCGCGAAGGCATGGCGCTGCCGGAAGAAATCATGGTGCTGGCCTACAACCGCTCGACCATCGCCGAAATCCGCCGCCGCCTGTGGGAACTGGTCGGCGCGGACGCGACTGGCGTCGCCGTGCAAACCTTGCACGGCCTGGCCATGCGCCTGACCGGCACGAGTTGCGCGGTTGCCGCCGAGCGCGGCGAGACGGTCGACTTCGACAAGATCATCCGTAGCGCCACCGCGTTGTTGCGCGCCGCCGAACAGGGCGGGGAAGACGATGACGTCGGCGTTTCTCTCGCCCGCCATCGCCTGCTGGCCGGTCTGCGCTTCCTGCTGGTGGACGAGTATCAGGACATCAACGGCGATCACTACGACTTCATCGGCGCCGTCGCCGGACGCGCCCTGCAAACGGAAGAAGACCGCCTGTCGCTGATGGCGGTCGGCGATGACGACCAGAACATCTACGCCTTCAACCATACCAGCGCGCGCTACATCCGCCAGTTCGAGAAAGACTATCAGGCGCGCCGTTACAGCCTGCTCGAAAACTATCGCTCCACCGCGCACATCATCCAGTGCGCCAACCGGGTGATCACCCCGGCGCGCGAGCGTATGAAACAAGGCCAGGAAATCCGTATCGACCATGCCCGCCGCAAGCCGCCGGAAGGCGGCGCGTGGGCGGCGCGAGACCCGCTTGCCGCGGGCCGGGTGCATGTGCTGGAAGTGCCTGACGATTCCCGGCAAGAAGCGGCGATGGCGCTGGATGAACTGCAACGCCTGCACGCTCTCTTGGCTGATGACGGCGAGGCCGGGCAATGGGGGCGCTTTGCCGTCATTGCCCGCCGCTGGGAAGACCTCGCGGCATTTGCCGCCTTGTGCCGCCGGCGCAATATCCCCGCCGAACTCGTGCGTGATTCGGCGTCGATCAGGCTCCACGAAACCCGCGAAGGCTTCGCGCTCCTTTCCCTCTTGCGCGGCGAACGGCGCCAGACGCGGAAACGGCACGTCAAACTGCGTTCCGGCGCGCTTGGCCGCTGGTTTCGCCGCTGCCACGGAGTCAGCGTGGAAGCCTGGATCGCGCATCCTTTCCGCGCCGCTTTGGCGCAATTCATCGCGGAGCGCGAGGCCATCGCGCCGGGTTACGAACTGGTCGCGGACAATCTGATCGACGCGCTCTACGAATTCGGCGCCGGAACCCGAACCCCCGGCGCGCCCAACGCGCCGATGCTGCTGCTGGCCGCGCACCGCGCCAAGGGACTGCAATTCGATCATGTATTGATTCTGGATGGCGGCGGCTGGAAAACCCGCGATGACGACGAACGCCGCCTCTACTACGTCGCCATGACGCGCGCGCGTCGGACGCTGACCCTGTGCGAAACCGTTGGCCGGCGCCATCCTTTCGTCGGCGATACCGGCGGCTTGCCGCTGCGCACACGCCCCCGTCCGGCAGCGGAAATCGAAAACCAGGCGCTCCCGCCGCGCACCCGCATTTACAACCCGGAAAAGATCGTTCTCTCCTGGCCGGGCAGATTCGCCGAAAGCGCCCCCATCCACCGCGCCATCGCCGCGCTGGAAATCGGCGACGCGCTTACCCTGCAACCCAGAAGCAACGGCAAGCCCGGATGGGAACTCGCCGATGCCGCCGGCACGATCGTCGGGCGCATGTCATCCAAATTCCAGTTACCGGAGGAGGGGAAAATCGTCGCGGTTCGCGTGGCGGCCATCCTTGTCCGCCGCGCCCGGCCTGACGAGGAAACGAAGGTGAAACGCTGGGAACTGGTATTGCCGGAAATCGACGTTGAGCGCCCTGGATGATCGGAAGAAAAACCGCCCGCCTCCCGCGCGACGGGAAGGCGCCGCGCTCCATCATTTGCTCATCGGCACATGCCTCGCGCTCGGTCCGCTCGGGCGCGATTCATCGAGTGTCGGATATTTTTACATCCAGACATGGCGGATTCGGCGAAAAAAATTCCGATTATTTCGTATATGTTCTTGTAAACAGCGGGTTGAGAAAAGTCACCCAAAATTGGCATGGAATGTGCTTGATGCCACGCATCGTAACGATTGTGGCCCTGTCGCTGCAACGCTTTTTCAAGCAGGAGAAACGAAATGAGACTTTCAAAGACATTTGCTGCAACAGCTGTCGTCGTCATGCTCTCTGCCGGTTCTGCGTTGGCGGCGGGGGACGGCATGGATTTCAAGGTGGATGAAGGGACGCTCGTTACCGGCACTCCCCACACGTTCATTGCGGATTCGTTCAATTTCCATTGGGACGCGAGCGTCCAGCAGCAGACGGACGGTATTCTGGACTATAGCGCGGGCGACACGTTCCGGGAAGTTGGAAATTTTTACGTGACATCCTTTGATCTGGACAACCGTCCGATATGGGGTACGAACATCAACCACAACTATGGACTCATCGGGTTATTCGACGCAAGCGGTTTGGCCGGGCTGTTCCTCGCTGCCAGCGGCCCGGGGATCAATGTTCAATTTTCCAGTTTCAATCTTTCCCTTGGCCTCGATCTCGATAACGATGGCATGATTGATATCGATCTCGGTTCGGCGACATTATTGCGCGGTGAAGCGAATCTGACTCCGGCAGGCATAGCAAAGGGAGACTATCACGTCGTTCTGGAATTCAAGGCCAACAGTGAAGGCGAACGCTTCTTCATCGAGCCCAATCCATTCATTCTGGAACTTGATCTATCGGGGGTCTTGTCGTCTCTCGACACAGCGGATATCTCCAGCGGTAGTTTCAGCAAGCAAGGTTCTGGTGATGCGTGGGTAAGTGGGCTGGAGATACCCGAACCCGCATCCCTCGCCCTGTTTGGTCTCGGCCTGTTTTGTTTGGCGGGCATTTCAAGCCGCCAGAAAGTATGCAAGGTATTGATAAGGAACAAAGACAGGCGTTAGAGACCGATTCCCTGACCAGGAATGCCGCCCGGCCCGACCGGGCGTCTTTTTTGGACATCACGCCAGTCGTGAAAACGCATGAATTCGATCGCAAAGGCCCGGTTTTCCGGGCTTTTGCTTTTCTCGGAAGCGGGATGCAAGGGCTTCCGCGGCCTCGACCCCAAGCGGCGCCGAACTCGAACGGACTCCCAACTCCCTTTGTCTCGGTTCGCCGATGAGCGCTCGCGTCCATGAGGCAAAGTCAAATCCGCATCGATAGGGAGGAGGGGGATTTCCATCGATCCGGCGAAATACCTGGCGCTCTTGCGCCCCGGAGACTTCCCCGGTCCTTCCGCCCCCTTGCGGAACGCGGCATTCCGCGGCGTCGGTGGCCGACACGGCAAAGCGCGCATGGCGCCCGGCCAGATGAGCGGCCCCGTCGCTGACTGCGGCCAGACGGCAGCGCCTCGCCCCATCCTTCGGCCCGCGGTATCAGGACTGGGATCCCCTCCATGACCAGGGCGCCAGGATCTCGCGTACTTAAATCTTGATAAAAGTAGTCGGGTATTCTATAATCCGCCATTCTTCAGAATCGAAGATTCCTTCCATGTTCAGCCATCTGCGAGAAGATGTCAGCTCGGTATTCGAGCGTGACCCCGCCGCCCGAAACTCGTGGGAGGTGCTGACCTGTTATCCCGGTCTGCACGCGGTGTTCATGCATCGTCTCGCGCATTGGCTGTGGACCCGCCGTCTTCGCTGGGTGGGCCGCTTCATTTCACACTTGGCCCGCTTCCTGACCGGCATCGAAATCCATCCCGGCGCCACCATCGGTCGCCGTCTTTTCATCGATCATGGCATGGGCGTGGTGATCGGCGAGACGGCGGTGATCGGCGATGACGTGACCCTGTATCACAGCGTCACGCTCGGCGGCACGTCGTGGAACAAGGGCAAGCGCCATCCGACCCTGGAAGATGGCGTGGTCATCGGCGCCGGGGCCAAGGTGCTCGGACCGGTCACGGTCGGCGCCAACGCCAAGGTCGGTTCCAATGCCGTCGTCGTGAAAAGCGTGCCGTCCGGGATGACGGCGGTGGGTAATCCGGCCCGCATCATCGACGGGGAACAGGCGCAAAGGCGCGAGCAGAAGGCCGGACAGATGGGGTTTTCGGCGTATGCGCTGTCGGCCAACCAGGACGATCCGTTGGCGAAAGCCATTCATGGCCTGCTCGATCACGCGGTGGATACCGACCGGCGTATCGAGGCGCTGATCAAGAGGCTCGAATCGACCGGCGTCAGCGTCGCGGATGAGTTGGCGACGGCGGACCAGTTCGATCCGAAATACCTGAGCAAAATCGTTGACTATTCCATCTGACAGTGGAAACTTGCGCAATGTCTGACGAAACCAATCGGACCTCGATGGGGATGCCATGCGACTGACGACCAAAGGACGCTTCGCCGTGACGGCCATGGCCGATCTGGCCCTGAACAGCGGCGCGGGGCCGGTGACCCTGGCCGGCATCAGCGAACGGCAGAAGATATCCCTTTCGTATCTCGAGCAGTTGTTCGGCAAGCTGCGGCGGCACAAACTCGTCGACAGCGTGCGCGGTCCCGGCGGCGGTTATTGTCTGGCGCGACCGATGGAACGGATTTCGGTGGCCGACATCGTGCGCGCCGTGGATGAGGGGCTGGACGCGACGCAGTGCGGAGGCGACGAGAATTGCAGGGACGAGGCGCGCTGTCTGACGCATGACCTGTGGGCGACCCTGAATTTCAAGATGTACGAATACCTGGAATCGGTGACCCTGTCCGGCCTGGTCGGAAAATGTCCGGGAAAGACCGGCGCCGGCGTTTTTCCGCTCGAAGACGCGCGCCGCGGCGCGTTGTCGACATTGGTCTGAAACGAAATGGCAACGGTCTATTTCGATCACAACGCGACGACGCCGGTCGATCCTTCGGTATTGCAAGCGATGCTGCCGTGGTTTTCGGAGCGCTGCGGCAATGCTTCCAGCCTGCACGAATATGGCCGCGAGGCGCGCAGGGCGATCGACGAAGCGCGCGAGAAGGTTGCCGCGGCGGTCGGCGCGCATACCACGGAAGTGGTGTTCACCAGCGGGGGATCGGAAGCGAACAACATGTTCATCAAGGGCGCGGCGGCCTTGCTGGGGCAGGGCACGCTGGCCGTTAGCGCGGTCGAGCACCCGTCGGTGATCCGGCCGGCGGAACGGCTCGCGCGGCGCCGCTGGCAAGTGCAACGGCTGGCCGTCGACGGCGAGGGCCGTATCGATGCGGAAGCCTATCGGCGAACGATGTCGCTGAGGCCGAAGCTGGTGTCGGTGATGCTGGCCAACAACGAAACCGGGGTGTTGCAGAACGTCGCGGCGCTGGCGGAAGCGGCAAGGGAGGCCGGCGCGCTTTTTCATACCGACGGCGTACAGGCGCTGGGCAAGATTCCGGTCGATTTCCGGGCGCTGAACGCCCGCGGCGTCAACGCGCTGACCCTGTCGGCGCACAAGCTCGGCGGACCGAAGGGCGCGGGCGCGCTGGTGCTGGACAAGCGAGTCGAAATCGAGCCGCTGCTTGCCGGCGGCGGGCAGGAACGCGATCTGCGTTCGGGCACGGAAAACGTCGCGGCGATCGTCGGTTTCGGCGCGGCGTGTGAATTGGCGACGCGGCAACTGGCGGAACGGGCGGCGCGGCTCTTTGCCCTGCGGCAACGGCTGGAAGCGGGTTTGCGCGCCAGCGGCGCGGCGCTCTTCGGCGGCGACGCGGAACGTCTGCCGAACACGGTCTGCTTTGCGATCGCGGGCTTCGACGGCGGAACCCTGATCGCTCATCTGGATCGCGCGGGCTATGCGCTGGCCAGCGGCGCGGCGTGTTCGAGCGCCAATCCGGGGCCGTCGCACGTGCTCACGGCGATGGGCGTGGCCGACGATCTGGCGCGCGGCGCGTTGCGGCTCAGCCTCGGAGCGGGCAACACGCAGGCGCAGGTCGATGGCTTCATCGCCGCCCTGCGCGGCACGGTGGCGAGGCTGCAACGATTGACAGCGCTTGCTGTCTGACGATCAACTTTGCGAAATGGAGTGAGAATATGCTGAAACTGCCGGTTTACCTCGACAACTCGGCAACCACGCCGGTCGACCCGCGCGTGGCGGAAAAAATGATCCCCTACCTCACCGAGAAATTCGGCAACGCGGCCTCGCGTTCGCATTCCTACGGCTGGGAGGCCGAGGCGGCGGTGGAGAAGGCCCGCGAGGAAGTCGCCGCGCTGTTCAATGCCGACTCCAGGGAGATCGTCTGGACGTCGGGGGCGACGGAATCCGACAATCTGGCCATCAAGGGGGCGGCGCATTTTTACGCCGGCAAGGGCAAGCATCTGATTACCGTGAAGACCGAGCACAAGGCCGTGCTGGATACCTGCCGCGAACTCGAACGGCAGGGGTTCGAGGTGACCTATCTCGACGTGCGGGAAAACGGCCTGATCGATCTGGACGTCTTCAAGGCGGCGCTGCGACCGGATACCATTCTGGTTTCCGTGATGTACGTCAATAACGAGATCGGCGTCATCCAGCCGATCGCGGAAATCGGCGAGATTTGCCGCGACCGGGGCATCGTCTTCCATGTAGACGCCACGCAGGCATCCGGCAAGCTAGCCATCGACCTCGGCGCGCTCGGGATCGACCTGATGTCGATCACGGCGCACAAGGTTTACGGTCCCAAGGGCATCGGCGCCTTGTACGTGCGCCGCAAACCGCGCGCGCGCATCGAAGCGCAGATCCACGGCGGCGGACACGAGCGCGGTCTGCGTTCCGGTACGCTGGCCACTCACCAGATCGTCGGCATGGGCGAAGCCTTCCGCCTGGCGCGCGAGGAAATGAACGCGGAAAACGAGCGCATCCGCGGACTGCGTGACCGTCTGCTCGAAGGCATTTCCAGCATCGAGCACGTCTATGTCAACGGCGATCTCACGCATCGCGTCCCGCACAACCTGAACGTCAGCTTTGCCTACGTCGAGGGTGAATCGATGCTCATGGCGATCAAGGACCTGGCGGTTTCTTCGGGATCGGCCTGCACCTCGGCCTCGCTCGAACCGTCCTACGTGCTGCGCGCGCTCGGGCGCGACGACGAGCTGGCGCATAGCTCGATCCGCTTCACGATTGGCCGCTTCAACACGGAAGAGGAAATCGATTTCGCGGTGAAGCTGTTGCGCGAAAAGATCGGCAAGCTGCGTGAGTTGTCCCCCCTGTGGGAAATGGTGCAAGAAGGCGTCGACCTCGCCACGGTGCAATGGGCGGCGCATTGATCGAAAAACGGGAGCGGAAAGATGACATACAGTGAAAAAGTGCTCGACCATTACGAAAATCCGCGTAACGTGGGTTCCTTCGACAAGGGCGAGGACGGCGTGGCGACGGGCATGGTCGGCGCGCCGGCGTGCGGGGACGTGATGAAGCTGCAAATCAAGGTAGGCAAGGACGGCGTGATCGAAGACGCCCGATTCAAGACTTACGGCTGCGGTTCGGCCATCGCCTCGTCGTCGCTGGTGACCGAATGGGTCAAGGGCAAGACGCTGGATCAGGCGTTGCAGATCAGGAACACCCAGATCGCCGAGGAACTGGCGCTGCCGCCGGTCAAGATTCACTGTTCGATTCTGGCGGAAGACGCGATCAAGGCGGCTGTCGCCGATTACCGGAAAAAGCGGGGCGGCGGCGTATGAGCGCCCCGGTTTTCGTAGCCTGGAGAGCTTTGAAAGGAGAGCGCAAATGGCGGTGACGCTGACTGAAAACGCGGCAAGGCATGTGGCGAAGTATCTGCACAAGCGCGGCAAGGGGATCGGGCTGCGCCTGGGCGTGCGCACCAGTGGATGTTCGGGCGTGGCGTACAAGCTCGAATTCGCCGACGTGGCGGTGCCGGACGACGTGGAATTTGAATCGCATGGCATCAAGGTGCTGATTGACGCCAAGAGCTTGCCGTATCTCGACGGAACGGAGCTGGATTACACCCGCGAAGGACTGAGCGAAGGCTTCAGATTCAACAACCCCAACGTCAAGGATGCCTGTGGCTGCGGCGAGAGTTTCAGTGTCTGACATGGCCCTTGCGCTGGATGAAATCGATTTCGGGGTGGATCATTTCGCCCTTTTCGGCCTGACCCCGTTCTTTCGGATCGACTCGCCGGCCCTGGACGCGCGTTTCAGGGAATTGCAAGCGCGCGTGCATCCCGACCGTTTCGTCCATGCCGGAGAATCCGAGCGCCGCGTCTCGCTGCAATGGGCCACGCGGGTCAATGAAGCCTACCAGACCCTGAAGAATCCCTTGCTGCGCGCGCGCTATCTGCTCGATCGGGCTGGTCAGTGCGTAGACAAGGGAGGCAACACGGCGATGTCGTCCGAATTCCTGATGGAGCAGATGGAATGGCGCGAAGCGATCGCCGAGGCCGGGCAGGCGCGCGAGTTTACCGAACTGGAGCGGCTGCGCCATCGCGTCAAGCAGCGGATGAACCAAGACTACGACCGGCTGGCCGAACTGCTCGACGACCGGCGCGACCATGCGGCGGCGGCCGACCACGTGCGGCAGATGATGTTTCTCGAAAAGCTGCTGTTTGAAATCGATGAGTTTCAGAGGACAGCGGTTTGAGAGGACAGAAGACAGATAGGCTTGCGGCGCCTCGCGCCGAAATTGAAAAGGAAACCCGAGCGCTCGATTTATCTGTCTTCTCAAATATCCATCCTCTGAATCCGAGCGCTCGGTTTTTCCTCCCTTTCCCGGCGCGAAGCGCCGCAAATTGACCTG
>JAITAJ010000361.1 GCA_031284185.1 Accumulibacter sp.
CTGGCCGAAGGCGGCATGGACCCGACCTTCGTCATCGGCGGACGGCTCAATGCCGCCGGCGCCAACGCCCGCCTCGGCTCGGGCGACTACCTGGTGGCCGAGGCCGACGAGTCGGACGCTTCCTTCCTGTACCTGTCGCCGGTGATTTCCGTGGTCACCAACATCGACGCCGATCACATGCAAACCTATGGGCACGACTTCGGACGCTTGAAGGATGCCTTCGTCGACTTTCTCCAGCGCTTGCCGTTCTACGGCGTCGCCGTGCTCTGCGCCGACGATCCCCACGTGCGCGAGATCATGCCACGGGTAGCGAAGCAGATCGTCGGCTACGGTCTGGACGAGTCGGCCAACGTGCGCGCGGAGAACGTGAAGGCGCAAGACGGGCGCATGTATTTCGACTGCGTGCGCGTGAACGGCGGCACGACACGTTTTCCGGTGACGCTGAACCTGCCGGGCGCGCACAACGTGCGGAACGCGCTGGCGGCGATTGCCGTGGCCGGCGAGCTTGGCGTGCCCGACGCGGTCATGGTCAAGGCGCTCTCGGAATTCACCGGCGTCGGCCGGCGGTTCCAGCGCTACGGCGAGGTGAGCCTGCCGGCGGGCGGGGCATTCACGCTGATCGACGATTACGGCCACCATCCGGCGGAGATGCGCGCGACGCTCGCCGCGGCGCGCGGCGCCTTCCCCGGCCGGCGGCTGCTGCTTGCCTTCCAGCCGCATCGCTATACCCGCACGCGCGACTGCTTCGAGGATTTCGTCAGCGTGCTCGGTTCGGTCGACGCGCTGATTCTGACCGAAGTCTATGCCGCCGGCGAGGCGCCGATCGTCGCCGCCGACGGACGCGCTCTGGCGCGCGCGCTGCGCGTCGCCGGACGCATCGATCCCGTGTTCGTCGAAAACGTCGCTGACATGCCGCGCGCGATCCTGGATGCCGCCCGCGCGGGCGACGTGCTCATCACCATGGGCGCCGGTTCGATCGGTGGCGTGCCCGGCAAGCTGGCGAGGCTCTGAAATGCGAAAAAACGCCTTCGATACGGCGCTCTTTCGTTTCCCCGCGCTTTTGCGGCAGGCGGGATGGAAAGGGGTGTATGACTGATTTTGGCAAAGTGGCCGTCCTCTCGGGCGGCGCCTCCGCTGAACGCGAAATCTCCCTGTTGAGCGGCGCGCGCGTGCTCGACGCCTTGCGCCGGCAGGGCATCGACGCGCGCGCGTTCGATCCGGCGGAACGCCGGCTCGACGAAATCCGGGCGTTCGATCGCGTGTTCATCGCCCTGCACGGCCGCCACGGCGAGGATGGCACGATCCAGGGGATGCTGGAGTTGATGGGCATTCCGTACACCGGGAGCGGCGTGATGGCTTCGGCGATCGGCATGGACAAGTGGCGGACCAAACTGTTGTGGCGTTCCATCGGCCTGCCGGTGCCGGACTTTGCGATGCTCGATTCGCGGAGCGATTTTGACGCGATCGAGTCGAGGCTCGGCTTGCCGCTTTTCGTGAAACCCGTGAGCGAGGGGTCGTCGATCGGAGTGAGCAAGGTCTGCCGGCCCGGCCGTCTGCGGGATGCCTGGGTGGAAGCGGCCAGGCACGATTCGCCGGTGATCGCCGAGCGCGGCATCCTGGACGGCGAATATACGGTCGCCATTCTCGGCGACGAGGCGCTGCCGGTCGTCCGCATCGTGCCGGCCACGAATTTTTACGACTACGAGGCCAAGTACCTGCGCGACGATACCCGCTACCTGTGCCCCTGCGGCCTGTCCGGCACGCGCGAGCGGGAACTTCGGGCGCAGTCCCTGGAAGCCTTTCGCGTGCTGGGATGCCGCGGATGGGGACGGGTCGATTTTCTGATGGACGAACGAGGAGGCGCGTATTTTCTGGAAGTCAATACCTCGCCGGGGATGACCGATCATTCACTCGTGCCGATGGCCGCGCGGGCGGCGGGCATTTCTTATGAACAACTGGTCGCGCGCGTGCTGGCGCTGGCCGCCTTGGGGTGATCGCCTGGGATGATCGATGTGGAATCGACCGCAATTGATGAGGGACGTCGCGGACTTGCTGTTCACCGCGGGCGCGGCGACCTTGATCGTGGCCGCGGCCATCGGCGCGGCGCGTCTGCCGCTCTTCCCGATCCGCGAGGTGGTGGTGACGAACGAATTGCGCGAAGTGCGGCGCGTCGAGATCGAGCGGGCGCTGTCCGGGAATCTGCGTGGCAACTTCTTCAGCATCAACCTGGATGCGTTCAGAAAGTCGCTGGAGCGCCTCCCCTGGGTGCGGCGGGCCGACGTGCGGCGGCACTGGCCGGCGAGCATCGAAGTGAGCCTGGAGGAACACGTGCCGGTGGCGTTCTGGGGCAGGACCGGCGGGCAGTTGATGAACTCGCACGGCGAGATTTTCCTGGCCGGCATCGGCGCGCCGCCGCCGGAAGCCTTGCCGCTTCTCGTCGGGCCGCCCGGCTTCGCGCCGGAGATGCTGGACTATTACCGGCAGGCCGCCGATCTGCTCAGGAGCATCGGACGCGCGCCGCGCGCCCTGAGCGTTTCGCCGCGCCTGGCGCTGCAACTGAAACTGGACGACGGGATGATCGTCGAACTCGGCCGTCAGCAGGCCAAGGCAGCGATACGCGAGCGCCTGGAGCGTTTCGCCGCGTTCTATCCGTCGATATTGACCGTGGCCGGAAGGCGTCCGGAGATCGTGGATATGCGCTATCCGAACGGATTCGCGCTGCGGGTGGCCGCGGCGCCCGGGAATGAAGGCAGAGGGAAGCCATGAGCAGGGAAAACAAGGAAATCATCGTTGGCCTGGACATCGGCACGAGCAAGGTCGTGGCGCTGGCGGCGGAGGTCAATCCCGACGACCGGCTGAACGTCATCGGCATGGGCTCGCAGGACTCGCGCGGGCTGAAGAAGGGGGTCGTGGTCAATATCGAGGACACCGTGGCGACGATCTCGCGCGTGATCCAGGAAGTCGAACTGATGGCCGACTGCCAGGTCAAGGACGTCTACACGGGCATCGCCGGCAGCCACATCCGCAGCTTCAATTCCAACGGAATGGTGGCGATCAAGGACAAGGAAGTCAGCCCGATGGACGTCGAGCGCGTCATCGAGACGGCGCGCGCGATGCCGATCCCCGCCGACCAGGAAATCCTGCACATCCTGACCCAGGAATTCATCATCGACGATCAGGACGGCATCCGCGAGCCGATCGGCATGAGCGGCTTCCGGCTCGAAGCCAAGGTGCACATCGTCACCGGCGCGGTGTCGGCGGTGCAGAACATCATCAAGTGCGTGCGCCGCTGCGGGCTGGAGGTCAACGATCTGGTATTGCAGCCGCTGGCGTCGAGCTACGCCGTTCTGTCGGAGGACGAGAAGGATCTCGGCGTGTGCCTGATCGACATCGGCGGCGGCACCACCGATCTGGCGGTGTGGACGCAGGGCGCGATCCGCCATACGTCGGTGATCCCGATCGCCGGCGACCAGATCACCAATGATATCGCCATGGCGCTGCACACGCCGAAGCGCGAGGCCGAGGACATCAAGCGCAAGTTCGGCTGCGCGCTGGCCGATCTCGCCGATCCCGAGGAATCGCTCGAGGTGGCGGGCGTCGACGAGCGGCCCTCGCGCAAATTGTCGCGCCGCGCGCTGGCCGACGTCATCCAGCCGCGCGTCGAGGAACTCTTCGAGCTGATCCTGGCGGAACTGCGCCGTTCCGGCTTCGAGGAAGTGCTCTCCGGCATCGTCCTGACCGGCGGTACTTCGGTCATGCCCGGCATGATCGAGCTTGGCGAGGAAATCTTCCACGCGCCGGCGCGGCTCGGCGTGCCCAGATACCACAGCGCGCTGGCCGACGTCATCCAGTCGCCGCGTTTCGCCACGGCCTACGGCCTGCTGCTGGAAGCGCTGACGCAGAAAAAGCGCGGACTGAAGGTACGCGAAAAACGCGGCTGGAAACAGGTTCCAGGGCGGGTAAAGCTGTGGTTCGAGAAAAACTTTTGATCGTTGTTCCGGTTTTTTTGCAGAGGAGAAAGAGCATGTTTGAAATCATCGACAAGGAAGACGTCGCCAACGACTTCGAGACCATGATCAAGGTGATCGGCGTCGGCGGCGCCGGTGGCAACGCGGTCGATCACATGGTCCGCGAAGGCGTGATGGGCGTCGAGTTCATCGCTGCCAACACCGACGCGCAAGCCCTGAACCGCAGCGTGGCGCACAGCAAGCTGCGCCTGGGCAAGACCGGGCTTGGCGCCGGCGCCAAGCCCGACGTCGGGCGCGACGCGGCGATCAGCGAGCGCGAACAGATCGCCGAGGCGCTGGAAGGCGCGCACATGGTTTTCATCACCGCCGGCATGGGCGGCGGCACGGGCACCGGCGCGGCGCCGGTCATCGCCGAAGTCGCCCGCGAAAAAGGCGTGCTGACCGTTGCCGTGGTGACCAAGCCCTTCGCCTGGGAAGGCAAACGCGCCAAGACCGCCGAGGCCGGCATCGCCGAATTGCAGAAACACGTCGATTCGCTGATCATCATCCTCAACGAAAAATTGATGGAAGTGCTCGGCGACGACGTGTCGATGAAAGACGCCTTCAAGGCCGCCGACAACGTGCTGTGCAACGCCGTCGGCGGCATTGCCGAGATCATCAACTCGCCGGGGCTGGTCAACGTCGACTTCGAGGACGTGCGCACCGTGATGAGCGA
>JAITAJ010000399.1 GCA_031284185.1 Accumulibacter sp.
GTGGCGCTTCGCGCCAGATGATGTACGTAAAACCGAGCACTCGGTTTTCCCATCTTGCCCGGCGCGAAGCGCCCAAGCCAATCTGTCTTCTGTCTTCTGAACTCTATCCTCTGAACTCTGTCTTCTGAGGAGCGGTTTACCACAGCAAACTGTTGATGAATATGAGGGCGATGGCGAGAGGGGCGATGAAGCGGATGCTCCAAATCCAGGCTTTTTCCCAGACGAAGGCAAGCGTTCCGCCATTGGTGAGTTCTCCGAGCGCCTGGGGAAGCCAGACCCAGCCGACGAAAATTGAAAGAAGAAAAGCGCCCGACGGTAACAGGATGTCGTTGCCCAGATAGTCCATCGCGTCCAGAAAATCCTTGCTCTTGCCGAAGAACTCGATTTTCGGCTGGCCGCTCAACGAGAGGGCGGAATATCCGCCCAGGAGAAGGACGATCAGTCCCATCAGCCCAATGGCGGCGGGACGTCGAAGTCCGAATCTTTCCACGGCAAAGGCGACGGCGACCTCGAAAAGAGATATGGCCGAGGTGACGGCGGCAAAGAAAAGAAACAGGAAAAACGCGAAGGAAACATACATGCCCGCCGGCGTCCTGGCGAAAACGGCAGGCAGGGTTATGAAGGTCAGACTGGGACCGGCGTCGGGTTTGAAACCCATGACGAAGACCGCCGGAACGATGGCGAGACCGGCAAGAAAGGCGACCAGCGTATCCAGCCCCGCCGTCCACACGCCCGCCGAGGGAATCCGCTCGTCCTTGCCGATATAGCTCCCATAGGTGAGCATGATGCCAAGTCCAAGGGAAAGGGAATAGAACGCCTGACCCAGCGCGTCGAGATACAACCCCGGATCGCTCAGCCTGCTCCAGTCCGGTTTCAGGTAAAACTCAAACCCGGCCCACACGTTCGGCAAGGTGGCCGAACGCAGGATCAGGAGCAGCAGAATACCGAAAAGAAGCGGCATCATGACCTTGCAGGCGCGTTCGATACCCTTTTCTATCCCGCCGGATACGATGAGCATGACAATGCCCATGAAGAGAATCTGATAAAAAACGACGTGCCCGGAATTGCCGACAAAGGCGCCGAAAAAAGCGGCGGAACCCGCGGCGGTGGAAGCCGCGTCCATGAGCGATCCCATCGACGCGATCACGTATCTGATCGTCCAGCCCCCGATGACGTTGTAGTAGGAGAGGATGAGGAAGCCGCCGGTGATCGTGCCCAGCCAGCCGATCGCAGACCAGGCCGGATGCGCGCGCAAGGCGCGGAAAATAGCGACCGGCGCCTTCCGCGCCGCGCGGCCCACGGACAGCTCCGCCAGCAGAATCGGCAGACCGACGAAAAAGACGATCAGCAGGTATACCAAGAGAAACACCGCGCCGCCGTTCTTGCCGACGAGATACGGGAAGCGCCAGATGTTGCCCAGCCCGACCGCCGAACCCGTGGCGGCGAGTATGAACCCGAAGCGATTGCCCCACCGCCCTTTGTCACGCCCATGAGCGCTCATGCCGCGGATATCCTCGAAACTTTCTTCCCAGGGATTCGTGAAGGAACATACCGCCCGATTCGCGCCTGACCGTTGCCCACGGCCATCACCCGCTGGCCTCCTCGACAGGAATCGAACCTGTATCGCACGCTTAGGAGGCGTGTGCACTATCCATTATGCTACGAGGAGATCGGGGGACGTATTCTAGCATCAGGCAAGGCGCTTTTTACCGATCCTCTCGGGTAGGCGCGGAGTAATCGCATACACCCCCGCGCCGGCGGGCGGGCAGGAGACGGTAAGAATTTGGCGGCGCAAAGCGCCGCGTGACTTGACCGTCCTCTGTCCTCTGTCCTCTGTCCTCTGTCCTCTGTTCCCTGTCCCCTGTCCCCTGTCCCCTGTCTTCTGGAAAAGGCACCAGGCCAGCGCCCTTTCCTCCGCGTCGGAGAGTGTCCTGCCGCCCACGTAGTGCCGCAGAAACGCCTGCCGCGACGCTTCGGGCGTGAGGGGTGAATAGCCCAGCGCGGCCAGCGCCAGCGTCAGATCGAGGGCTTCGGGCGCGGGCGGCGGATCGTCGCACCAAAGCCCGAACCCGTGTTCGGCGAGCCGTCGCCAGGGGAATCGGACGCTCGGGTCTACTTTGCGGTCGGGAGCGACGTCGGCGTGGCCGACGACGTTCGCGCCGGGGATGTCATAGCGCCGCGTGAGGTCGGTCAGCAACAGGAGCAAGGCGTCGATCTGCGCGCCGGGAAACGGCTCGAAGCCGTCGTTGTCGAGTTCGATACCGATCGAACTCGAATTGATGTCGGTGTTTCCGCCCCACCAGGAGACACCGGCGTGCCAGGCGCGCTCCTTTTCATCGACCAGTCGCACGATCTCGCCATCGCGCCCGACGAGATAGTGCGCGCTCACCCTTCGCCGAGGATCGGTCAACACGGACAAGGCTTCATCGAGCGAGCCGTCACTGGTGTGATGCAGCACCACGAGATTGGGACGGCGGGCATCGAAGTTCGGAGAGCGCTCGACGCGGATGGCGGCATCCGCGAGAGGCCGCGGCGCGGGCGGCGTACAGGCGGTCAGAAGACAGAAAAGCGCGAACGGAAGACCGAAGCATTGGCGGCGCGAAACGCCCGCCGATGAGACGTTTTTCCTCATCCATCCTCCGAATTCAGAGCGCCCCGAGCCACCCCAGACCCTCCTCGGTCCGGCCGCGCGGCTTGTATTCCAGGCCGACGAACCCCTCATAGCCCGTGTCGTCGAGCAGTCTGAAAATGTGGCGATAATCGATTTCGCCTTCGTCCGGCTCGTGGCGATCCGGCACGCTGGCGATCTGCACGTGGCCGATGCCCGTGAAATATTTCCTGAACGTCATCGTCAGGTCGCCTTCGACGATCTGGCAATGGTAGAAATCCATCTGCACCTTGAGGTTGGGCAGGCCGATTTCCTCGCGGATCGCGTGTCCCTCGGCCTGGGTATTCAGAAAATAGCCGGGCATGTCGCGATGGTTGATCGGTTCGATGACCAGCGTCCGGCCATGCCTGGCCAATTCCCGCGCGGCATGGCTCAGGTTCTCGACATAGACGGCGTGATGCCGGACGCGGTCGCCGCCGGCGGGGAAATACCCGGCCATGCAGTGCAGCGTCGGTGTTCCCAGGGCCAGCGCGTACTCGACGGCCCGGGCCACGCCGTCACGGAATTCCCGTTCGCGCCCCGGCAGGGAAGCGATGCCGCGCTCTCCCCCCGCGAAATCACCGGGGGGCAGATTGAACAGCGCGTTCTGCAAATCGTTTTCTTTCAGCCAACGCGCCACGTCGGCGGGCGCACAGTCATACGGGAAGAGGAATTCGACGGCCTTGAAGCCGGCCTTGGCGGCGGCGGCGAAACGCTCCGGGAAGGGAACTTCGGTGAACATCATCGACAGGTTGGCGGCAAATTTGGGCATGGTTTTCCTTTCATGATTTTTCTGAACCTGGCAAGAACGAGTGGCAGAGCCATTGCAGCCGAAGCCTCGTCCTCATTCCCTGTATTTCTTCTTGAGATAATCCAGCGTCGTTTTCGGAACGATCTTTGCGATTGCGCCAAAGTCCCCGGTTTCGAGCAATTTACGCACTCTGCTGGCGCTGATGGGTTCCCCCTCGCTTTCCTTGCGGGGGATGGCCTCGAACTTCACGCCATGTTGCGGCAAAATCCGGCGCATGGCGTCATTGTACTGACGAGTGATCTTGTCCAGCGGTTCTTCGCCGGCAAAGCGAATATTGATTCCCATCCTTGGGGCGATGAACTGCCCGAACAGTTCGACGTCCATCGACGGATCGATCACGCGGTCCTGCAATTCCGATTTGCCGAAATAATCCGTAAACGTCAGGCTGCCGATGATGAACTTTCCGCTGGGAACGACTACGACATTCGCCATATCGGCCACACTCTGCCGCACGAGCTCGATCCGATCCGCAAAGGGAAACACCGATTTGTCTTCCTCCACGACGAAAATGAACAGCCGAGTCACCTTTTGCGCCGATTGCTCGATCAAATAGCGATGCCCCAGCGTGAACGGATTGCAGTTCATTACGATCGCGCCGATGGCCGGACGCAATGGCGCAATCGTCGTCAGATACACATCGAGCTGCGTGCGCTCTTCCCGCGGCAAAACATCGATCGATGGAGTAGAAGCGGTAGCATGTGAATCGGCAAAACCTTCAAAGAAGTTCTGTGTTTTCAGAAAGTCGAATATTTTTTTCGCGATGGCTCTTTGCCCAATTTCATTTGGATGCTGGCAAGTATCAAGAAACACATTGTCGCCCCAGTCATGTGGGCGCTCGAACATTCTCAGCGTATCCACGCAGAATACGCCCTCCGGTAAATAGGTCACACCGTTCATTGTGGGGGAGCTGAGAAAACTGCTGAC
>JAITAJ010000121.1 GCA_031284185.1 Accumulibacter sp.
CTGTCCTCTGAAACTGTCTTCTGTCTTCTCTAACTGCTGTCCTCTGAAACTGCCTGAACCCTATAATACGGCCTTTCGTTTCAGATCAGACGTCGAAAGTGCCCTCAACCAAGCGCCAAGCCAAGGCTCACGGGATTCTGCCGCCGATTTCCCTGCCCGCCAGGAAAACCGACCGCGTTCAATTACCCCCCTTCGCCGGTTCGTCCGACGCGCTGCTCGTGGCGCAACTGGCCGCCCTGGAAAAGAGACTCCTGGTCGTGATCGCCGCCAGCGCCAGCGATACCCAGCGGCTGCTCGACGAAATTCCGTGGTTTTCCCCGGAACTGCGCGTTCGCCTGCTGCCGGACTGGGAGACCCTGCCCTACGATAACTTTTCGCCGCACCACGATCTCGTGTCCGAACGGCTGGCCACACTGTACGGCCTCACGCGCGGCGAGTGCGACGTGCTGCTGGTGCCGGCGTCGACGGCCGCCTACCGCTTCGCCCCGCCGTCCTACCTCGCGGCCTATACCTTTTTTCTGAAAAAGGGCGAGACGCTCGACGCCGAATCCTTCCGCGCCCAGTTGACACTGGCCGGCTACACCCATGTGACCAACGTCGTCTCGCCCGGTGAATACTCGATCCGCGGCGGCCTGGTCGACCTTTATCCGATGGGCGCGCCACTGCCTTTCCGCATCGATCTGTTCGACGACGAGATCGAGAACATCAAGACTTTCGACGTCGACACGCAGCGCACACTCTACCCGGTGGCGGAAATCCGCCTGCTGCCGGCGCGTGAATTCCCGATGGACGAAAAGGGACGCGCGCATTTCCGGCGGCGCTTCCGCGAGGTGTTCGAGGGCGATCCGGCGAAGTCCGGCATCTACAAGGACGTGTCGAGCGGCATTCCGTCCGCCGGCATCGAATACTGGCTGCCGCTCTTTTTCGACGCGACGGCGACGCTGTTCGACTACTTGCCGAAGGCGTCCTCGCTCTGCCTGCTCGGCGACGTTCCGGCCGCGTTGCGGGACTTCTGGCGCGACGCCCGCTCGCGCCACGAGATGCTTTCCGGCGAAAAGAGCCGCCCCTTGCTGGCGCCGGACGCGCTCTTTCTCGACGAGGAGGCGTTTTTCGTCGCCGCCAGGCCTTACACGCGGGTATTGCTGTCCAGGGGCGAGGGCGGCCCGACCACCGCCGTCCCGCCGGTTGCCGTCGACCGCCACGCCGAGGATCCGCTGGCCCGGCTGAAATCGTTCGTCGACGCCTTTCCCGGACGCATCCTGCTGCTCGCCGAATCGCCCGGACGCCGCGAAACGCTCGCCGGCCTCTTTGCCGAATACGGCCTCCGGCCCGAGGCCAGCGCCGATCTGGCGGGCTTCCTCTCCGGCGGCAACCGGCTCTCGCTCGGCATTTCCCCGCTCTATTCCGGCTTTGTGTTCGAGCGCGTCGCCTTCATCACCGAAGCCGAACTCTACGCCGGCAGCCCGACGCGCCGCGGCCGCCGCGCCGAACAGAAAAAGGCTTCGCTCGACAACTGGCTGCGCGATCTGACCGAACTCAAGATCGGCGATCCGGTGGTGCACGAACAACACGGCATTGGCCGCTATCGGGGCCTCGTGCACATGGACCTCGGCGAGGGCGACACGGAGTTCCTCGAACTCCTCTACGCCAACGATGCCAAGCTCTACGTGCCGGTGTCGCAGTTGCGCGTCATCTCGCGCTATTCCGGCGCCAACCCGGACGCCGCGCCGCTGCACGTCCTGGGTTCGCCGCAATGGGAAAAGGCCCGGAAACGGGCGGCGCTGCAAGCGCGCGACACGGCGGCCGAACTGCTCGCGCTCTACGCCCGCCGCGCCGCGCGGCAGGGTCACGCCTTCGCGTTCACCGCGCGCGACTACGATGCCTTCACCGACGGCTTCGCGTTCGAGGAAACCCCGGATCAGGCCGCCGCCATCGCCGCCGTCGTCGACGACATGAAATCCGGCAAGCCGATGGATCGTCTGGTCTGCGGCGACGTCGGCTTCGGCAAGACCGAGGTCGCGCTGCGCGCCGCCTTCTGCGCCGTCGCCGGCGGCAGACAGGTCGCCGTGCTGTGCCCGACCACCCTGCTCTGCGAACAGCATTTCCAGACTTTCAGCGACCGCTTCGCCGACTGGCCGGTGAAAATCGCCGAACTGTCGCGCTTCCGGACCGCCCGTGAAACGGCGCAGACTCTGCGGGATCTGGCCGAGGGTAAAGTCGACATCGTCATCGGTACGCATCGCCTGCTGCAAAAGGACGTCCGATTCGACCGCCTGGGCCTCGCCGTCATCGACGAAGAACATCGCTTCGGCGTGCGCCAGAAGGAGACGCTGAAGGCGCTGCGCGCCGAGGTCGACGTGCTGACGCTCACCGCCACGCCGATCCCGCGCACGCTCGGCATGTCGCTCGAAGGACTGCGCGACTTTTCGGTCATCGCCACCGCGCCGCAGAAACGGCTGGCGATCAAGACCTTCGTCTCGCGCTTTTCCGACGGCATCATCCTCGAGGCGCTGTTGCGCGAATTCAAGCGCGGCGGGCAGGTCTACTTCCTGCACAACGAGGTCTCGACGATCGAGAACACGCGGGAAAAACTCGCCAAATTGCTGCCCGAGGCGCGCATCGTCGTCGGCCACGGCCAGATGAACGAGCGGGAACTCGAACGGGTGATGCGCGACTTCACCCAGCAGCGCGCCAACCTGCTCTTGTGTACGACGATCATCGAGACCGGCATCGACAATCCGTATGCCAACACCATCATCATCGATCGCGCCGACAAGTTCGGTCTCGCCCAGTTGCATCAGTTGCGCGGCCGCGTCGGCCGCTCGCACCATCAAGCCTACGCCTACCTGCTCACGCACGGCGACACGGGCGACGGCCAGGCGGCGGGACTGACCAGGCAGGCCCGGCAGCGGCTCGAAGCCATTCAGATGATGGACGAGCTTGGCGCCGGGTTTTACCTCGCCATGCACGACCTCGAAATTCGCGGCGCGGGCGAGATTCTGGGTGAAGACCAGTCGGGTTCGATACAGGAAATCGGTTTCAATCTCTACACCGAGATGCTCGACCGCGCCGTCAGCGCCCTGCGCCAGGGCCAGGAACCCGACCTGCTGCAACCGCTCGGCATCGCCACCGAGATCAATCTGCACACGCCGGCGCTGCTGCCCGACGATTACGCGCCCGACGTACACGAGCGCCTGACGCTGTACAAGCGGCTTGCCAACGGCGAGTCGCTCGACGATATCGCCGCCATGCAGGAAGAGTTGGTCGACCGCTTCGGCGAATTGCCGCCGCAGGCCCGGTCGCTGCTCGAAAGCCACCGTCTGCGCCTGCTCTGCAAGCCGCTCGGCGTCTTCCGGCTGGACGCCGCGCCGACGCGGATCACCGCGCAGTTCGAGCCGAACCCGCCGATCGAACCCATGACCATCATCGGCCTGATCCAGAAGGATCGGAACTACCGGCTCGCCGGACAGGATAAACTCTCACTCATCCGCAACTGTCCGACGCTGGCGGACCGCATCGCCGCCGCCCGGGAAATGATCGAACGATTGAAGCCATGATTCCTGCCGAAACGACCGCCGGCGCCGCGCCGGACATCGAGAACATCAACGTCGCCGATTTCGATTCCATGCCTTCGCCCGACGAGATTCACGCGCGCGTGCCGCTCTCGGAGCGCGCGGCGCGAACCGTCCTCGGCGGGCGGGAAACCCTGCGCGGCATCCTCGACCGCGCGGACCCGCGCCTGTTCGCCGTCGTCGGCCCCTGCTCGATCCACGATCCCGCCGCCGGGCGCGACTACGCCCGGCGCCTGAAGAAGCTCGGCGACGAACTCTCCGACGCGCTCCTGCTCGTGATGCGCGTCTATTTCGAGAAGCCGCGCACGACCACCGGCTGGAAGGGGTTCATCAACGACCCCGACATGGACGATTCGTTCAAGATCGCCAAGGGGATGGAACTGGCGCGCGCCTTCCTGCACGACGTGGCCGAAATGGGGCTGCCCGCGGGAACCGAGGCGCTCGACCCGATTTCTCCGCAGTACCTGGGCGACCTGGTTTCCTGGACCGCCATCGGCGCCCGCACCTCCGAGGCGCAGACGCATCGTGAACTGGCCTCCGGGCTGTCGACGCCGGTCGGTTTCAAGAACGGCACCAACGGCGACATCGACGTCGCCGTCAACGCGATCCTTTCCGCGTCGCGGCCGCACAGCTTTCTCGGCATCAACAGCGAGGGCCGTTCCGCGATCGTGCGCACCCGCGGCAATCGCTACGGCCATCTCGTGCTGCGCGGCGGCGACGGCCGGCCCAACTATGACACGGTCAGCATTCGCATCGTCGAGCGGGCGCTGGCGAAGGCCGGGCTTCCCGCCAGCATCGTGGTCGATTGCTCTCATGCCAACAGCGACAAGAACCCGGAATTGCAACCGCTGGTCCTCTCCGACGTCATGAACCAGATTCGCTGCGGCAATACCTCGGTGCTCGGCGTCATGATCGAATCCAACCTCGTCGGCGGCAAGCAGCCGATTCCGGGGAATCCCGCCCTGCTCCGCTACGGCTGCTCGGTGACCGACGCCTGCGTCGACTGGGAAACCACGGAGAAAATGCTGCGCGAGGCGGCCGAGGCGCTGCGGGAATGCCGGCGCGTGGTCTGAACGCGAAGACATCGCTTTCGGCCTTGGATCGTTCATCGGCCTTTTCCGGGAAGACGCGAAATCTGGGTCGCTGAAACTGTCCGCGTCTCACT
>JAITAJ010000190.1 GCA_031284185.1 Accumulibacter sp.
GGTCTGAACGAGGCGCAATCGACCATTGCCCGTAAGGCGTTGGACGAAGGTCTATCGCTGGAGATGGTGATGACGATTACCGGCCTGCCTCGAGCCGAAATACTGCGGCTTCAAACCGAGCCGCAAACCCGGCACTGACCCGTTTGACGTGACGAAAGCGCCGCTCGCGGGGGTGTCTTCACGGCTCCGTACGGGCGGCGTCTCGTCTTCAATCTTCCGTCATTGCCGACACCCAGCCAGCCACGGAAAATTCCTGGCCGGCCGGTTTCCGCGAGACTGCCCATTCTTGCGATAGTGGGCGCACGGCATTTCGCGCAACGGCAATCCCTCCTCCGCTCTGAACGGCGGAAGACTCTTCATTCAGACGCCACACGCCGCAAACCCGTCCGCCTTCCGTCCTCAAAACTGGCCGAGCTCGGTATATTTACGGCTGGAACCGAAGCACTTGTCCACCGGGTACTTCCGCGCGTTCTTTTCGAGCTTTGCCGCCGCCGCCCGCAACAGGTCGAAGCCGCCTTTCTCGGCGATCAGCAACAAATAGAGCAGAACGTCGGCGCACTCGTCCCGCAGCGCTTCCATCCGGCGATCGTCCTCGAACATGGCGGTGATTTCGAGGTCGTCCTTCCACTGCGTCAGCTCCAAAAGCTCGGAGGCTTCGAGATTGAGCGAGACGATCAGGTTGCGCAGAGTATGGAACCGCGCCCAGTCGCGCTCGTCGCGGAATTCCACCAGCGCCCGCGTCAGCGCCTCGATGCTCATGCGCGTCAAGGCGGATCAGAAAAAGCGCCGCAGCGCTTCTGGCGGCAGCGTCATGCCGGTGGCGCGCGCGCGCGCCAGCAGTTCCCAATAATAGCGGTAGGACGCCCGGTCGTGGAGCAGTCCCTCGTGGGCGATCGGCGCCCAATCCTTGTCCTGCGCGGCGACGATGATGGAAACGGCTTGCTCGACCTCGGAAAAATCGGGACGCATGGCCTCGACGATCGGGATGATCTGCTTGGGGTGGATGCTCCACATGCGCAGGAAACCGAACTCGTTGCGCGCGCGCAGCGCGTTGTCGTGGACCACGTCCATGTCCTTCAGCTCGGTAGTGACGTTATGCGTCGGCACCACGCCGTTGCCGAGGGCCGCCGTGGCGATCTCGCACTTGGCGCGGGCCACCAGCGGGTGGCTGAACTGACCGGGACTCTTCATCGCCGCCCCTGGAATCGCGCCGTGATGGTCGGAAACGAAATCCATCAGGCCGAAATCGATCGATTCGACGCCCGGCATGGCGGCGATCTCCCAGACCTCATGCAGCGCGCCCAGGGTTTCGATCAGCACATGCGCGGGGATCTCGCGCCCAAGGCCGATTCGTGATTCGACACCGCGCAGGTAGGCGATCTGCGCGCGAACGTCCCCGGCGCCGCGCGGTTTGGGCAAGGTGATGAACGGCAGGCGGGCGCCGGCAATCGACACGATGATCTCGATATCCTCCCGCCAATGCGCATGGGTGAAATCGTGCACCCGGGCGGCGACGCGCCCGTGCCGGTTATCGTCACTCATGATGATGCCCGCCGCCATTTCGGCGTGCTCGCGCTCGGCGCCGGCGCGGGCGCCGTCTTCGCAATCGCAGGTGATGTCGAAGATCGGCCCCAGTTCATTTTGAAGCTGGAGCGCTTTTTTCATCAGCTTCTCGGAACCTGCGTAATGGTCGACCGCAGGCAGGATGGGAAAGGGTTTCTCGCCGGGGAAGAGAACGTCGCTGGGGTGTCGCATGGCCGATCTCCGAAAAAGAGAGAATCTTATCACTCTGGCCGGAACAGAGGACAGAAGACAGAAAACCGAAGACAGATGAGTTTGCGGCGCTGTCGCGCCGGAGAAATGGAGGGAAAACCGAGCGATCGGGTTCAGAGGACAGAGGTTTGAGAAGACAGAAGACAGAAAAACCCATCGCTCGGTTTTTCCATCTCACTCGGCGCGAAGCGCCCAAACTTATCTATCTTCTGTCCTCTCAAGCCTCTGTCCTCTGGACGGCGCGAAGCGCCCAAACTCATCTATCTTCTGTCCTCTCAAGCCTCTGTCCTCTGAACCCCATCGCTCGGTTTTCTGTCCTCTGGACGGCGCGAAGCGCCCAAACTTATCTATCTTCTGTCCTCTCAAGCCTCTGTCCTCTGGACGGCGCGAAGCGCCGCAAGCCAATCTGTCTTCTGTCCTCTCAAACCCTCTGTCCTCTGATCAGTGCGCCTCGTCCCAGTTGATCCCGACGCCGACTTCGACCACCAGCGGCACATCGAGCCTGACGACCTCCGTCATCAGCGGCGGCAGCGCGGCGCGCGCCTCGCTCAGTTCGTCATCCGGCACTTCCAGCACCAGTTCGTCGTGGACTTGCAGGATCAGCCGGGTACGCAATTTTTCACGGTCGATCCAGGATTGCACGGCGATCATCGCCAGCTTGATCAGATCCGCCGCCGTTCCCTGCATCGGCGCGTTGATCGCCGCGCGCTCGGCGCTCTGGCGCCGGGCGTACTGCGACGTCATGATGTCCGGCAGCCATAGGCGGCGACCGAAAACGGTCTCGACGTAGCCGTTGATCTTGGCCGTGTTGCGCGTGCTTTCCATGTATCTGGCGACGCCGGGATAGCGCGTGAAGTAACGCTCGATGTAATTCTGGGCCGCGCGGCGCTCGATGCCGAGCTCCCGCGCCAGACCGAAGGCGCTCATGCCATAGATCAGCCCGAAATTGATGACCTTGGCCACGCGCCGCTGCTCCGGGCCGATCTCGTCCGGAGAGACGCCGAAGATTTCCGCCGCCGTGGCGCGATGGACGTCTTCGCCATGAGCAAAGGCTTCGGCAAGACGCGCGTCGTTCGACAGGTGCGTCATGATGCGCAACTCGATCTGCGAGTAGTCCGCCGAGACGATGCTGGCGCCCGCCGGCGCGATGAAGGCCGAACGGATGCGCCGCCCCTCGGCGGTGCGCACCGGGATGTTCTGGAGATTGGGATCGCTCGAAGCCAGCCGCCCGGTGACGGCGATCGCCTGGGCGAAATTGGTGTGCACCCGCCCGGTCTGCGCATTGACCATCCTCGGCAGCTTGTCGGTGTAGGTGCCCTTCAGCTTGGCGAGCTGGCGCGATTCGAGCAGTACCTTCGGCAAGGGGTAGTCGAGCGCCAGTTCGGAGAGCACCTCTTCGTCGGTCGAGGGCGTGCCCAACGAGGTTTTCTTCCTGACCGGCAGACCGAGCTTGACGAACAGGATTTCGGCAAGCTGCTTCGGGGAACCGAGATTGAAGGACTGTCCGGCCAGTTCGTAGGCCTGCCTTTCCAGTTCCATCAGGCGTTTGCCGAGTTCCTCGTTATGCTGGCCGAGCCGATTCGTGTCGATCAGCACGCCAGTGCGTTCCAGGCGGTAGAGTATCTCGCGCAGCGGAATCTCGATCTCGCCGTAGATGCGGGCAAGCCCTTCGTCGTCGGCGATCCTCGGAAACAGGTTGGCATGAAGGCGCAGGCAAAGGTCGGAATCCTCGGCGCTGTATTCCGCGGCCTTGGCGATGTCCACCTGGTTGAAGCCGATCTGGCTCACGCCCCTGCCGCACAGGTCTTCAAAGGCGATCGTTTCGAGTCCGAGGTGGCGCCGCGCGAGCCGCCCGAGGTCGTGGCCGCGCACGCCGGAACGGCCCGCTTCGAGCACGTAGGATTGCAGCAGGGTGTCGTGTTCGACGCCGGCGAGCGCGATGCCGTGGTTGGCGAAGACGTGCTGGTCATACTTGAGGTTCTGTCCGATCTTGGCGTGTCGCGGCGATTCGAGCCAGTCCTCGAGGCGCGCGAGCACCTCGTCGCGCGGCAACTGCGCCGGCGCGCCGGCGTAATCGTGCGCCAGCGGGATGTAGGCCGCCTCGCCGGGCGTGACGGCAAAGGAGATGCCGACGATGCGCGCGGCGAACGGATCCAGGCTGGTCGTTTCGGTGTCGACGGCGGTCAGCGGCGCGGCTTCGATTTTCTTCAGCCAGACCTCGAAGGACGGCCAGTCGAGGATCGTGACGTAGTTCTTTTCCAGTATCTGAAAAAACGAGCGCTGTTCCGGCGGCGCGACGGGCACTTCCGCCCGGATTTCCTTGAGCCACGATTTCATTTCATAGCGCGTGAACAATTCGGTCAGCTTTTCGCGCTCGGGCAGGCGCGGCACGAGGTCTTCCGGACGGACCGGCAGATCGAGATCGCAGCGGATGGTCACCAGCCGCCGGCCGATCGGGAGAAAGTCGAGCGCGGCGCGCAGGTTTTCGCCGACCACGCCGCCGATGTCGGCCGCCGCGGCCATCACACCGTCGAGCGAGCCGTATTGCGTCAACCATTTGACCGCCGTTTTCGGACCGACCTTGGCCACGCCCGGCACGTTGTCGACCGTGTCGCCGATCAGCGCCAGGTCATCGACGATGCGCGCCGGCGGCACTCCGAATTTCTCCAGCACGCCCGCCTCGTCGAACGTTTCGTTGCTCATCGTGTTGACCAGGGTGATCCGCGCGTCGACGATCTGCGCCAGATCCTTGTCGCCGGTCGATATCAGCACCTGGAGTCCCTGCGCGGCGGCGCGCCGGGCCAGCGTGCCGATCACGTCGTCCGCCTCCACGCCTCCGATGCTCAGGATGGGCCAGCCCAGGGCATCGGCGCCGGCATGGATCGGCATGATCTGGGCCACGAGATCGTCGGGCATCGGCGGCCGGTTCGCCTTATACTCGGGATACCAGTCGCTGCGGAACGTCTTGCCCTTGGCGTCGAAAACGCAGGCTCTGTAAACTACGTCCTGAGCCTTGGTTTCGGCGTCGAGCCGATGAAGCATGTTGAGTACGCCATAGAGCGCGCCCGTCGGTTCTCCCCGCGTGTTGCGCAGGTCCGGCATGGCGTGAAAGGCGCGGTAGAGATACGACGATCCGTCGACCAGCAATAAAGTAGGCATGATTCAGGACACGAGCAATGAGCGAAAAAGACAAGATTCCCCCCCTGGCGGATCCCGACGCCTCGAAATTCATGGTCTCGCAGGAAGCCTGGCGGGTGTTCGGCATTATGTCAGAGTTCGTCGAAGCCGCGCAGCGGCTGGCGGAAATCCGTCCGGCGGTGTCGATCTTCGGCAGCGCGCGCATACGGCCCGACTCTTCCTATTACCGGCTCGCCGAGACGATTGCCCAACGGCTTTCGGATGCCGGCTTCTCGGTCATTTCGGGCGGCGGCCCCGGCATCATGGAGGCGGCCAACAAAGGGGCCTACCGGGGCCGGTCGCCGAGCGTCGGACTGAACATCCAGTTGCCGCACGAGCAGCAGACCAACAACTATCAGGACATCTCGCAGACTTTCCGCCACTTCTTCGCGCGCAAATACATGTTCGTGCGCTTCGCCAGCGCCTATGTGGTCATGCCCGGCGGTTTCGGCACGCTCGACGAATTGCTCGAAGCGCTGACCCTGGTGCAGACCGGCAAGAGCCGGAAAATCCCGATCATCCTGGTCCATGAGCCTTTCTGGCGCGGCCTGATCGACTGGTTCAGGACGACGCTGATCGCCGAGCGGATGATCGATCCGAAAGACATCGGGCTGATCCAGGTCATCGACGATCCGCAAGAAGTGGTCGAGGCCATCTTCAGGCATTATGAGCGGCGCGGTTTTTCCCAGCCGTCGATGGAACGGGAGAAGTTGCTCGATTTGTAATACAATCCGCCGTGATCGCCCGACCGGATATTTTTGCCATGCGCTTTCTCATTTTCTTCGTCACGCTGTTTCTTGCCGCCGTTCCGGCCCGGTCTCAGCCCGCCGAGACGCCCGACGACATGTCCAGGCCGCCGGCCCTGGTTCCGCTGGACGATTCGATGGAGCCGCAGGTCACCATCCGCCAGGGCGAAGACGGAACCATCGAGGAATACCGCGTGAATGGCCGCTTGTACGGGATGCGGGTCATCCCGCTGCGCGGCGAGCCGTACATCCTCATCGATCATCGCGGCGATGGCTCCTTCGTTCCCTTCGAAGGGCCGGGCACGCCCGGCTTGAGTGTTCCGCAGTGGATCATCGGCACTTTCTGACAGAGATCGTTCCGGTTCGTGTTGGTTGGAGGAATTTCCGTTCATGAGTCACTTTCCGATTCCGGCGCCGGCCTTTGATGGCCGCAGTCGCGCGGTTGAAATCGGCGCCGTCTTCGCGTGGCTGCGCCTGGGGTGGAATCTGTTCATGGCCGCTCCCGTCGCGTGGGTGGTGAGCATGCTGCTCATGATCGTCGCTTTCGTCGCGCTGACGATCGTGCCCTTGTTGGGGCCGCTGCTGGTCTGTCTGCTGCTGCCGGTGCTGGTGGCGGGAATGCTCGCCATGTGCCGAAAGGCGGCCAGCGGAGAAACGCCCGGATTGTCCGACCTGACCGTGGGCTTTGCCACGCGGACCACGCCGCTGATCCTGCTCGGCCTGATCTTCATGGCCGCCATGCTGGTCATCCACGTCGTCATGCTTCTTCTGCTCGGCGGTTCCGTGGCCGGTGGGCTGTTGCTTCCGAACGCCGTCGGAATCGGCATCCTGCTCGGCGGATCGCTGGCTACCCTGCTGCTCTCCTCGCTGCTCATCATTCCCCTGTGGATGGCCATGTGGTTCGCGCCGGCGCTGATCCTGTTCAACGGCGTGCCGCCGGTCGAAGCGTGCAAGATCAGCCTCGTGGCCTGCCTGAAAAATATTCTGCCCTTCCTGATCCTCGGCCTGATCGTGTTCGTCCTGATCTTCTTCGCCGCCTTGCCGGCCGGTCTCGGATTTCTCGTTCTTCTTCCCGTGCTGGCCGGAACGGCTCATGCTTCCTACCAGGACATCTTCGTGGCCCATTGATTTTCATTCCATGCAAGTATCGATACTACCGGCCAGCCGAGGCCCGCGCTGGCTCGTCGAAGGTTTCGCCATCTTCTGGCGCAAACCCGCCCTGTTGAGCTTTCTGGTGCTCGGCTACTGGCTGACGATGGCCGTCATCTCGGCGGCCCCGGTAGTCGGCCAGATGATCAGTTTTCTGCTGATCCCGGCTTTCTCGGTCAGCATGATGAACGCCTGCCGGCGGATCGACAGAAAAGAGGAACTGCCGCCGCAGGTTCTCTTTTCGGGCTTTCACCGCAACCTGCGAGCGCTGCTCAATCTCGGCGTCATTTACATCCTCTCCACGCTGGCGATTCTCTGCCTGTCCTCCCTGTTCGACGGCGGACTGCTGTTTCGCATCATGCTCACGGGCAAGGTGCAGGCTGGCGAGGTGCTGAACGACACCGCCGTGCTGATTTCCGCGCAACTGGTCATCGTCCTGCTCATTCCGCTGATCCTGGCCTTCTGGTTCGCTCCCCTCCTGGTGGCGTGGCACGACATGTCCACCGGCAAGTCGCTGTTTTTCAGCCTGGTGGCCTGTCTGCGGAATTGGCGTCCCTTTCTGCTGTATTCGCTGACCGTCGCCGTCATCGGCATGTTCGTCCACCTGATCGACGCCGGCAACAATGCCGGCCCGCTGCTGCCGACCATGATCACCGTGACGACCAGCCTGATCCTCCTGCCGACCCTGTACGCCAGCTTCTACATCAGCTACCGCGACATATTCGCCGGCGCGCAAAATGTCCCCTGAGACGGCGAAGGCGCCGCTCGGGATTTTCGGTGGTACTTTCGATCCGGTGCATTTCGGTCATCTGCGGCTTGCCGAGGAGGCCGCCGACGTCCTTGGTCTGCGGCGCGTGCGCTGGATTCCCGCCGGCCAGCCGGCCCTGCGCGATTTGCCGAGGGTTGGCCCGCGGCAACGCCTGGACATGGCGCGTCTGGCCATTGCCGGGAATCCACGCTTCGAGCTCGATCCGGCGGAAGCCGGCGCGCCGGGGCCGAGCTACACCGTGCCCACGCTCGAACGGCTGCGCCGGCCGGAGGTGTGCGGCGCGGAGATGCCGCTGGTGCTGCTGCTGGGGATCGACGCCTTTGCCGGCCTGGCCGGGTGGCATCGCTGGGAGCGCCTGTTCGATCTGGCGCACGTCGCCGTGGCCCATCGCCCCGGCTACCCGGTCGATCCCGGACATCTGCGCCCCGATCTGGCCGCGGCGTTCCGCCAGCGGTTTTGCGAGGATCACGGGGAACTGGCCGGCGCTCCGGCCGGGCGCGTCACCGTTTTCGCCATGACGCCGCTGGACATTTCGGCCACCCGCATCCGGTCGCTGCTGCAAAACGGTGAGAGTCCGCGCTACCTGATGCCGGAAAGCGTGATCGCCCATATCCATCAACACCGCCTCTACACGGAGAACTGAACCGCCGATGAAAACCGCGCAGATCGAAGAAGCCGTCGTCGCCGCCCTCAGAGACATCAAGGGAAAAGACATCGAAGTCATCGACACCCACGATCTCACCCCGCTGTTCGAGCGCATCGTCATCGCCAGCGGCGATTCCAACCGTCACGTCCGTTCGCTGGCGCGCAAGGTCGAGGACAAGGCGCGCGAAGCGGGCGTCGAAGTGCTGTCGACGGAAGGCAAGGAGGCCGGCGAGTGGGCGCTGGTCGATCTCGGTGAGGTGGTGGTGCACGTCATGCAGCCGGCCGTCCGCGGCTACTACGCCCTCGAGGAGCTATGGGGGACAGGGGACGGAAGATCGAGAGGGCAGAGGACGGAGAAAACCGAACGCTGGGGTCGCCGTCAGGGGGAGTGAAAGCCTTGGCGTGTTTCCGGGAGGACAGGAAACGGAGAAAACCGAGCGCCGGGGCAGGCGTCGCGCGCGAAACCGCTCGCAACCCTGCGATCGGGCCGGATGAAGCGCTCGGGTTCCTGTGGAAAACCGAGAGGACGTTTCGGGCGCCGTCACGGGCTTTCCGTTCCGGGGACATGATAAGCTGAGCCGCCGGATTGAAAAAACTTCAGAAATTTATCTATTTTTCCTGACGATGGGAACCGATGAGGGCGGGGATTGTCTTTCTGAATATTCCATGCGCTCCGTCGTGTCCATGTCGTTTTTTCTTTGCTTTTCCTCGTGTTTTCCGTGCTCAAGTGGGTTTTACGGGATGAAGCTGTGTATCCTCGCCGTCGGCCATAAGTTGCCTGCCTGGGTCGCCGCCGGTTGTGCCGAGTACGTCAGGCGCATGCCGCGCGAATTGCCCTTGTCCGTCGTCGAGATCAGGCCCGAGCCGCGCGGCGCGAAAAACCGCGAGCAGTTGCTGGCCGCCGAAAAGGCTCGCCTGCGGATCGCCTTGCAAGGGTTTTCCCGCCGCGTCGCGCTCGATGAGCGCGGCGTGGAGGTGACCACGCTGCAACTGGCGCAACGGCTCGAAACCTGGATGCGTGACGGCGGCGACACGGCCTTCGTCATCGGCGGAGCCGACGGGATCGACGACGAAATCAAGACGCGCGCCGACGCCATCCTCCGCCTGTCCAGCCTGACATTGCCGCACGCCGTGGCTCGGCTGGTATTATGTGAGCAGATCTACCGCGCCATGAGCGTGCTCCGCAACCATCCCTACCACCGTGAAGGCTAACTCAGAAATGCCGTTCGATACGCACGACCCGAAGCTCTACCTGGCATCACGCAGTCCGCGCCGGCGCGATTTGCTCGTGCAGATGGGCATCGGGTTCGACACTCTGTTTTTCCGCGCGCCGCCGCGCCAGGACGATGAGGTGGATGAAACGGCGCATGACGGTGAAATCCCGGGGCATTACGTCGAACGGGTCGCCCGCGCCAAGGCGGAGCGTGGCTGGAGCATACTCGGTCTGCGCCGGCTGATGCCGTGGCCGGTGTTGGCCGCCGACACCGCGGTCGAGCTCGACGGCGAGATCATCGGCAAGCCGCTCGATGTCGACGACGCGCTGAACACTCTGCGCCGTCTCTCCGGCAGGCGGCATCATGTCCTGACCGCCATTGCCATCGGTTTCGGCAACACGGTCGAATCGTTCGTTTCCGTGAGCGAAGTGAGCTTCGACAGGATCGACGAGGTCAGCATCCGGCGCTACATCGCAAGTGGCGAGCCGATGGACAAGGCCGGCGCCTACGGCATCCAGGGGCGGGCCGGCATGTTCGTCAAGCATCTGTCCGGAAGCTACAGCGGCGTGATGGGATTGCCGCTCCATGAAACGGCCCTGCTGCTCAAACGCTTCGGCTTCCCGGTATAGTTGTTCAGAGGACAGCGATTTGAGAGGACAGAGGACAGAGAAACCGAGCGCTCGGTTTTTCTGTCTTCTCAGGGGTCTGTCCTCTGAACCCGAACGCTCGGTTTTTCGTTCATCATCCGGCGCGAAGCGCCGCAAACTCATCTGTCTTCTGTCTTCTCTAAGCGCTGTCCTCCGAAACTGTTTTCTCTAAGCGCTGTCCTCCGAAACTGTCTTCTCAAGATTCTGTCTTCTGAACTCTGTCCTGGTACGCAGTCCGTGCGACAGGAGAAGCGCCCAGATGACCGAACCGAGCGGCAGCACGGCGCCTATGCCAAAGAGAAGCATTTTCGTCGAACGGCCCAGCGGGGTACGCGCACAAAACAACGCGCTGCGGGTTTGGGTCAATTTTTTCCCCCAGTATCTATAACCGCGCGATTGGAGTGCGACGCTCATTTTCATTGGATGCACCTTTTTCAGTGCCATCATTATCGCGCAGTGCCGTCGCCGGATGTGGAAAAAAACAACAAAGCCGACCAGAGTGTTGTAAATCCGCAAAAACAGGCGCAGAGGACAGAGCAGAGGACAGAAATTTGAGGAGATAGAAGACGGATCAGCCTGGGCGCTTCGCGCCGGGTGAGGACGGAAAACCGAGAGCCTGGTTTTTCTGTCCTCCGTCTTCTCAAGTTTCTGTTTTCTGAAGAACCTGGAGCCTGTTCAGGTTTTTTGGGAAGGAGGCCAAGGAAGGCCCGATGGACGAATTGCAGACGGGTGTCGGGCAGCCGCTCGCCGTTCTTTCATGAAGTATCGCCGAACTTCGGCAGGGAGGGCTGCCGGACGATTGGGCGGCGGAGGTGGATGTGACCGGGGTGGCCGGGGAGAGGCGATGATGCCGGGGTTCGCTTTGCTCATCCCAGCCCATGCGGGATGAATCGAAATGCTCCCCGCGCCTGGGTCGCGGCAAGGAACCCGGAGACAAAGAGGATCGAGGCGGCAAGGGCCTCGAGGTTTATTTGGGATTCTCTTGCGCCTCGTGGTGAGGGCGGGGCTTCTTGGTTTTCCGGCAGGCTCGACCGAAAGAGCGCCGGGACGGCCGTCGCGCCGGCCCGCGAGACGGAAAGGGCGGCCACGGGGCCGCCCTGGGTGCCGAAAACTATTCGTTTTCCGTTCCCTGTTTTCCGTCCTCCGACCGCCGGGTTTCGACCATGACCAGAGGGCCTTCCGCGACGGCGGCTGGCGCGGCGCGGCGGCGACGCGGCGCGAGTTTCTCTTCCGCTTCCGGCTGCCACGCGCGGGTCTTTTCGCCGCTGGTTTCCACCATGACCAGACCAGAGCTTTCGAGCGTCTTGCCGATGTCGACGGACGCTTCTCCGGGAGGCGGCGCGGGAGGAAGTTCGGGCGCGGACGGCGCGATCACCGGCGCGGGCGTTTCCCCGGCGGGAACCTCAGCGGACGGCGCGTGAATCTCCGCCGCTTCCGTCACCGGGCCTGCAAGCGTTTCTTTCGCCGGAACCCGCTCGACTTCACGGTCGATCCGGCGGACCGCTGCGGGTTCTTCGACAGGGGATTTCACGCCGATGGGGGCCGGGGCGGGGATGACCACTACCACCGCTTCCTCGGTTGCCGCCAGGGGGATCTTCATTTGCGGATCGCCGGAACTCACGTGGCGGGCCGGGGGTTCGGCGCCCGCGTCGGACGGGGAGACCGACGCGCTTTCAGGTTCGGACGGGACGGCGGCTTCCGGCGGCCTGGAGGAAAGGGAGGGCGCGGGTTCGACCGGTTCGGCGGCGATCCCGACATCGGCGGTTTCGGCGGATTCGTTCTTTTCCACGCGATCCCGCCGGCCACCGCGCCGGCCACGGCGACGGGCGGCGGCGCCGTTTTCTTCCACGGGCTTGCCCGTACTTTCCGGCGGCGGCAATTCCATCGCTTCGACGCTTGCCACCGGCGCCGGCGATTCCTTCTCCCGGCGCTCGGGACGCTCGCTGCGCTGGCGGCGCGGTTCGCGGGGCTTCTGCGCTTCTTCCCGCGCGGCGGCGGCTCTTGGCTCACGCGCTTCCTTCGGCTCCCTCGGCGTTCGGGCTTCGCGGCCGTCGCGCTCCTCGTCACGACGGTTGTTGCGCGGCACGCGGCGAGTGTCCCGCTGATTGACGTTTCGCGGTTTTCTCGGCGGTTTGGTCTCTGGAACGGGTTCGTCGTCGCCGAAGAACCAGGAAAAGACTCGGGAAAGGAATCCGGCGCTTCTTTCCGGTTCTTTTCTCGTCCTCTCGACGACGATCGGAGCCGGCTCGATGGCAATGCCCTTGATCGCCGCCTCCTGTCGCGGCGCCTTGGCGTCGCCGTTGCCGCGCGATGGCCGCTCGTTTTCCTCGGTGGGAACGTCGACCATCCGGTACGACGGCTGTTCCATGTCTTCCTGATGGGGTTCGTCGTGACGCAGACGGGTGACGCTGTGCTGCGGCGTTTCCAGGTGAATGTTCGGGATCAGCAGGACGCTCACCTTGTGGCGCATTTCGATGGCCTGCAAGTCCGCGCGTTTCTCGTTGAGCAGGAAGGTGGCGACGTCGACCGGCACTTGCGCGTGAACGGCGGTCGTGTTGTCTTTCATCGCTTCTTCTTCCAGGATGCGCAGGATGTGCAGCGCGGCGGATTCCGTGCTCCGGATGTGGCCGGTGCCGGAACAGCGCGGGCACGGAATGTAACTGATCTCGGCCAGGGCCGGGCGCAGGCGTTGGCGCGACAGCTCCATCAGGCCGAAACGGCTGATCTTGCCGGCCTGCACGCGCGCATGGTCGAGTTTCAACCCGTCGCGCAGCCGGCCTTCGACTTCACGCTGGTTGCGCTGGCTCTCCATGTCGATGAAGTCGATGATGATCAGGCCGCCGAGGTCGCGCAGGCGAAGCTGCCGGGAGATTTCCTCGGCGGCTTCCAGATTGGTCTTGAAGGCCGTTTCCTCGATGTCCGCGCCGCGCGTCGAGCGGCCCGAGTTGACGTCGATCGCCACCAGCGCCTCGGTGTGGTCGATCACGATGGCGCCGCCCGAGGGCAGGTCGACCTGCCGGGAATAGGCCGATTCGATCTGGTGCTCGATCTGAAA
>JAITAJ010000227.1 GCA_031284185.1 Accumulibacter sp.
CGCCTGGGGTGAGGCGATTCTTTCGGCGCCGACACTGGCGGCAGTGTTTCAGAGGACCGTTCCAGAGGACAGAAGACAGAGGACAGAAGACAGGTGAGGAGAGAAGACAGGTGAGTTTGCGGCGCTATCGCGCCGGGTGAGGGAGGAAAAACCGAGCGATGGGTTTTTCCATCTTATCCGGCGCGACAGCGCCGCAAACTCATCTGTCTTCTGTCCTCTCAAATAGCTGTCCTCTGAAATCTGTCCTCTGAAACTATCCTCTGAAAGGATGACGCCGCAGGATGGTTTCACGGCGTTCAGGCCCGGTGGAAACGATGTCGATCGGCACGCCACAGAGCGTTTCGATGCGCGCGAGGTAGGCGCGCGCCGCTTCGGGCAAATCTCCGAACGAGGTCAAGCCCTTCGTCGATTCCGCCCAGCCCGGCATGGTTTCAAGGATCGGCTCGCACGCCGCAACGTCGTCCGCGCCCATCGGCAGGAGATCGATGGTCTCACCACGCAGACGATAGCCGACACAGATTTTCAGTTCCGGCAGATCGTCGAGCACGTCCAGCTTGGTGACGCACAGGGCGGTCAACCCGTTGATCCGCGCCGAACGCCTCAGCGCCGGAACGTCGAACCAGCCGCAACGACGCTTGCGGCCCGTCACGACGCCGAATTCCTTGCCCTTGCTGGACATCTGGTGGCCGGGCGTTCCCTTCGTCTCGATGTCCAGTTCGCTCGGAAACGGCCCGCCACCGACGCGCGTGCAGTACGCTTTGGTGATCCCGAGCACGTAGTGCAACATGCCGGCGCCGATGCCCGACCCGGCGGAAGCCTGCCCGGCGACACAGTTCGACGAGGTGACGAACGGGTAGGTTCCGTGATCGATGTCCAGCAGGGTGCCCTGGGCGCCTTCAAAAAGCAGGTTGCCGCCGGCCTCGTTGATCGCGTGGAGCGCCGCCGAAACGTCGGCGACCATCGGCTCGATCCGCTCGGCGTCGGCCATCGCCTGCGCCAGAACGCTCGCGTAGTCGACGGCTTCGGCGCCGAAGTATCTGGTCAGCACGAAATTGTGATAGTCGAGAGTCTCCCTGAGCTTTTCGGCAAAGCGCTCGGGGTGGAAGAGATCATGAACCCGCAGGGCGCGACGCGCGACCTTGTCCTCGTAGGCCGGGCCGATTCCCTTGCCGGTCGTCCCGATGCGCGCGCCGGCGCCTTTCGCCGCTTCCCGGGCGCGGTCGATCGCCCCATGATAGGGGAGGATCAGCACGCATCCCGGACTGATCCTGAGACGCGAACGCACTTCGATACCGCCGGATTCGAGCGGCTCGATTTCCTTGAAGAGCAGGTGATGGATGTCCAGCACCACGCCGTTGCCGATGAAACAGTCGACGCCTTCGCGCACGATGCCGGCCGGCACCAGGTTCAGCGCATAGACCTTGCCGTCGACGATGATCGTATGCCCGGCATTGTGCCCGCCCTGAAAACGTACCACGCCCCCGGCGTGATCGGTCAGCCAGTCGACGATCTTGCCTTTCCCTTCGTCGCCCCACTGCGTGCCGACGACGATGACGTTCCTTGCCATTTTCAACCCTCCCCCTCGATGACCCGAATGATCCATTCTCCGTTTTCCCGCGTCAGACGCCGGTCGCACGGCGGCCCTTCACCCGCGCGGGCGTCCCGCGTTTCGCCCGGCAGCAATTCGATCACGATCGTGCCCGCGGCCCGCAACGCGGCGACGCGCGACGCCAGCGCTTCGTCGCCCGCCACGCGCGGCGACGCGACGGCGCCCGCCGGTTTTTCGCCGGGACTCACGCGGGCGAGCGCGCGCAGGTCCATCGAGAAGCCGGTCGCCGGTCGGGCGCGGCCAAAGGCCCGGCCCACGCCGTCATAGCGGCCACCCTGCGCGATCGCGCCCGGAAGCCCCTGGCAATAGACGGAAAAGACGACGCCGTTGTGGTAGTCGTAGCCGCGCAGATCGGCCAGATCGAAAGAGAGCGGAAGTTCCGGCAGCGCCTGCCGCAGCGCGCGCAGACCGTCCAGCGCCGCGAGGATTTCCGGCAGCGCCGGCAGCCTGGAACAGGCGGTATCCAGCGATTCGATGCCGCCGTACAACTCCGGCAGGCTCAAGAGCGCGGCGCGATAGGGCGATTCGATGCCGGCGCAGCAATCGCGCAAGCCGGGAATGTCCTTGAGCAGCAGGAGCCGCTGGATTTCATGTTCGGCGTCGCCATCCAGTTTCGCGGCGCCGGCCAGCGCCCGGAAGACGCCGGCATGGCTGACGTCGATCCTCGACGCCGGCGCGCCGGCCACCCCGACCGCCTTGTCCATCAGGCGGATCACTTCGATGTCGGCCTCGATTCCCGCGTGGCCGTAAAGCTCGGCGCCAAGCTGGATCGGCTCGCGGTTCGCGGCGAGCGAGGCCGGCAGGGTGTGCAGCACGCTGTCGCAATAGCACAGGCGGGTCACGCCCTGACGGTTGAGCAGATGGGCATCGATCCGCGCGACCTGCGGCGTCATGTCCGCGCGCAGGCCGAGCGTCCGGCCGGACAGCTGGTCGACCAGCTTGAAGGTTCTCAGCTTGAGATCGCTGCCGGTGCCGGTCAGCAGCGAATCGAGATATTCCAGCATCGGCGGCATGACCAGCTCGTAGCCATGCACGCGGAACATGTCGAGGATCGTTCTTCGCAGACGCTCGATCCGCGCCGCCTCGCGGGGCAGCGCGTCGGCGATGTGCTCGGGCAGTAGCCAGTTCATCGGCCGGTTCATCGAAGGATCATCAGGAAAATCACGCCGCTTGCCATCGACACGAGACCGACGAAACGAATCTGTCCATCGGTGAATCGGATCAGGCGGCAAAACACCTCGCGCCATGCCGCCGGCGCGATGAGCGGGAGCACGCCCTCGAAGATGAGCATCAGCGCGAAAGCGGCGGACAGTGTGTCGCTCATTTGCCGGCGGCGCCCATGCTCCTCATGTATTTGAAGAAGTCCGAGCCGGGTTCGAGCACCAGCACGTCGGACTTGTTCCTGAAGCTGCTGCGATAGGCTTCCAGGCTGCGGTAAAAGGCGTAGAACTCGGAATCCTGGTTGAACGCCCGAGCATAGGTCGCCGCCGCCGCGGCGTCGCCTTCGCCCTTGATTTTCTCGGCGTCGCGGTAGGCTTCGGCGACGACCACTTCGCGCTGCCGGTCGGCGTCCGCGCGAATCTTTTCCGCTTCCGCCGCGCCTTCGGAACGCAATTCGTTGGCTACCCGCTTGCGTTCGGCCTCCATCCGCCGGTAAACCGAATCGCTCACCTCCGAGGGCAGGTCGACGCGCTTCACCCGCACGTCGACGATCTGCACGCCGATCTTGCGCGCGTCCAGGTCGGCTTTTTCGCGCATCTGTTCCATGATCTTGTCGCGCTCGCCCGAAACGACGTCATGCACCGTGCGCTTGCCGAACTCTTCGCGCAATCCGGCATTGACCGTCTGCGACAGGCGCGTCTTGGCGCGCGCCTCGTCGCCTTCGACGGAGACGTAGTACAGCCGGGGATCGACGATCCGCCACTTGACGAAGGAATCGACCAGCACGTTCTTCTTCTCCGAGGTGATGAAACGCTCCGGCTCGGCGCTGTCGAGCGTGAGGATGCGCTTGTCGAAGTAGCGCACGTTCTGGATCAGCGGCCATTTGAAATAGAGACCGGGGGTGGCGATGACCTCGCGTACCTCGCCCAACTGGAAGACGATCGCGTACTGGCGCTGATCGACCGTGAAGATCGAGGTCGCCAGCGCGGCGATGGCGGCCGCCGCGATCGCCGCCAAAACATTCAGAGTTTTCATCGCGCCTCCCGGTCACGTGAGCGCAAGGCATCGCGCGAGCGCGTGTCGCCCCGGTCCATGGTCTGCGGCAGTTCGCCCGCGGCGCCGCCCGGCCTTCCCGACGGATCGGTTCCGGCGTAGGGCAGGGCCGCGCCCGCCGCCCGCGTCAGTTTGTCGAGCGGCAGATAGAGGAGATTTCCCTGCCCCTTGGCATCGATCATGATCTTGGTGGTCTGGGTGTAAACCTGCTGCATCGTTTCCAGATACAGGCGGTTGCGCGTCACCTCGGGCGCTTTCGCGTACTCCACGTAGAGTTGCCGGAAGCGGTTGGCGTCACCCTCGGCGGTGGCGATCAGCCGCTGCCGGTAGCCGTCGGCTTCCTGCAACAGACGCGCCGCCGTGCCGCGCGCCCTGGGGATGACGTCGTTGGCATACGCCTGGCCTTCGTTTTTCTGCCGCTCGCGGTCCTGTCCCGCCTTCACCGCGTCGTCGAAGGCCGCCTGCACCTGTTCCGGCGGCTGCGCGTTCTGCATCGTCACCTTGGAAATCAGGATGCCCGTCCTGTAACGGTCGAGAATCTCCTGCATCAGTTCGGCCGCCTTGACGGCGATCTGTTCGCGCCCTTCATAGAGCACGAAGTCCATCCGGCTCTTGCCGACGATCTCGCGGATCGCCGTCTCGGCCACCTGCATCACCGACTCGTCCGGCGCCCGGTTGTTGAAGACGTAATCGACGGGATCCTTGAGGATGTACTGCACCGCGAACTGGATGTTGATGATGTTCTCGTCGTCGGTCAGCATCAGCGCTTCCTTGAGCACCTTGTTCCGCTCGCTGCCCCGGTATCCGACCTCAACCGTGCGCACCCCGGAGATGTTGACCAGCTCGTGCGCCTGGATCGGATAGGGCAGACGCCAGCGCAGACCGGATTCGGTGCTTTCCTTGTAGCGGCCGAACTGGAGCACGAGACCGCGCTGCGAGGCGTCGACGATGTAAAAGCCGCTGGCCAACCACACCAGAATGGCGGCGGCGACCAGGAGGCCGATGCCGCCCCCCAGGGACTTCGAGTTGAACTCGATGGGCGGCTGGCCGCCGCCATCACCGTCGCCCCCATTGACGCGCCGGCGTCGGCGCTTCTCCTTGCCGAACATTTCGCCGAGCCTCTCGTTCAGGTCGCGCCACAACTCTTCGAGGTCGGGCGGGCCTTGGTTCGGCCGCTTCCCGCCTCCGTCATCACTGCCGCGATTCCCCCACTGAGGATCATTTAGCGACATAAGCACTCCGGCACTCCGATAGTCGAAATCATGGCGGCGATCCCGTGCCCGTCGGGACGGATGGAACATCCTCCGTCCCCGGCCGATCGCCGCAACCCCGTTTTTCCAGCGCAAGCTCGGCCAGCGCCCCGCGCAGCAGGTCCAGACCGTCGCCGCGTCTGGCGCTCAACCGAATCCGCGTGATTTTACCATACTCGTCCCGCTCGACCGCCGGCGGCAGTTCCGTCAGATCGAGTTTGTTGTACACCACGATCCGGGGCGCGTCGCGCGCGCCGATTTCGGCGAGAACCTTTTCGACCTCCGCCATCTGTTCTTCATGCGTCGGGCTGGCCGAGTCCACGACGTGCAACAGAAGGTCGGCCCGCGAAGTCGCCTCCAGCGTGGCGCGGAAAGCCGCCACCAGTTCGTGCGGCAGGTCGCGGATGAAGCCCACCGTGTCGGAAATCACGACGTGCCCCGCCTCGCCCAGCCAGAGCCGGCGGGAGGTGGTGTCGAGCGTGGCGAACAACTGATCCGCGGCATAGCTGTCAGCGTGGGTCAGCGCGTTGAACAGGGTCGATTTTCCGGCATTGGTGTAGCCGACCAGCGAAACCGCCGGCACATCGCCGCGCAGACGCGAACGGCTCTGCACGCCGCGTTGACGTTCGAGCTGGCGCAAACGCTCGCGCAGGCGCTTGACGCGCTTTCCAAGCAAGCGGCGGTCGGTTTCCAGTTGGGTTTCCCCCGGGCCTCGCAGGCCGATTCCGCCCTTTTGCCGCTCCAGGTGCGTCCAGCCCCGTACCAGCCGTGTCGCCAGATGATCCAGTTGCGCAAGCTCGACCTGCAATTTCCCATCCGAGCTTTGCGCGCGCTGCGCGAAAATATCCAGAATCAGGCTCGTCCGGTCGATCACCCGGCAATGGACTTCCCGTTCGAGGTTTCTTTCCTGGGCGGGACTCAGGGCGTGGTTGAAGATGACCACGTCGGCCTGATGTGCCGTGACCGCGTCGGCGATCTCCAGCACCTTGCCCTTGCCCGCGTAAGTCGCGCTGTCCGGGAATTTTCGTCTGCCCTCGATCGTGGCGCAAACCGACGCGCCCGCCGAATCGGCCAGCAGGCGCACCTCTTCCAGCCGCTCGGCCAGGGCGCCTTCGCCAAGATCGAGCTGAACGATCAGGGCACGTTCACCGCCTGGATGACGCTCAAACATCAGCGCGCTTCAATCGAGAAATGGACATGCCGCGAACTCACGCGCCCGACGTCCGGCATCCGAAAAAAACCGGATCGAGAGCCGACCGCGCCGGGGAAATCAGGTTTCGTTGCCCGCCTCTTGCTGGATCGTGATCGGCCGTGAAGGCACGACCGTCGAAATGGCGTGTTTGTATACCATTTGAGTGACGGTGTTCTTCAGGAGGACGACGTACTGGTCGAACGACTCGACCTGGCCCTGCAACTTGATCCCGTTCACGAGATAGATGGAAACGGGAACGTGCTCACGACGCAGCGCGTTGAGAAAGGGGTCTTGTAGGAGTTGCCCTTTGTTACTCATGGTTGATACTCCATGTTTAATTGTTGGTACGACAAAGCACAAGTTTAATCGATTTTTCGGCGATCCGCCAGATGAATGACGCAAAGTTCACCGGAATGCGCCGGCGAGGCTTCCGAAGCGTCATCCCGTCCGACCCCTCGTCCTCGAGGGAAGTTCGCATGACAAGCTCTGTCCCCTGACCCCGATCACTCGGTTTTTCGTCCTTCCCCCGACGCGAAGCGCCGCAAATCAACCTGTCTTCTATCCTCTCCAAGCTCTGTCCTCTGACCCCGATCACTCGGTTTTTCGTCCCTCCCCCGGCGCAAAGCGCCGCAAGCCAATCTGTCTTCTGTCCTCTCCAACCCCTGTCC
>JAITAJ010000245.1 GCA_031284185.1 Accumulibacter sp.
ATAAGGGAAACCGCCAGCCAGGAGGCCACGCTGAGGTCCTTGCCCAGGGTGGAGAGAAGTTCCGCGCCCAGGGCGGCGACCTTGTCCCAATCCGGGCTGGAAGCCTCGGGCAGGATGGAAGTGAGTTTGTCGATTTCCTGCCGGAGTTCCGAAAAGCGGGCGTCTTCCCGCACCGACCGTCCCGCCGGCGCGTCGCCGGGAATGGGCAGCCCGCCCGCGGCAAGCCGGGCTGGATCGAGCTTGGACAAGCGTTTCTCCCCAAAAAGCCAAGGGCCTCATTCTAGAGCAGTCCGGCGCGATGCGGCCCCTGTTCATGAACGGCGGCCGGACCGGAAAAGCGATTCTCCTATCCTTCGCCGCGCTCCGTCAGCCATTGCAGCAAGGCGTCCATGGCCGGTTTGCCCAGACGCGCGCGCGGGTCGTTGATCAGGAAGACGACGATCCAGCGCCGCCCGTCCTTGTCGAGCGCGTACCCGGCCAGCGCGCGGACGTTTTCGAGATATCCGGTCTTCAAGTGGGCGCGTCCGGTGACGGAAACGCCGTTCAGCCGCTTTTGCAAGGTTCCGTCGACACCGGCCAGCGGGAGCGAAGCCATCAGTTCCGGCATCACCGGGCTTCGCCAGGCGGCGAGGAGCAGATGCCCCAGACTCTCCGCGGAAATGCGTTCCTTGCGCGACAGGCCGGAACCGTTGTCCAGCACCAGCCCCGGCATGTCCAGCCCCTTGCCGGACAGCCAGGTTTCGACGGCGCGCCGCGCGCCTTCTGGCGTGGCCGGACGCGCGGCGTCGAGCGCCAGAAATACCTGACGGGCCATCACGTTGTTGCTGTATTTGTTGATCTCGCGGACGATTTCGGCGAGCGCCGGGGATCGGTGTACGGCAAGCGCGCGGGCGCCGGAAGGCACATGCCCCTCACGGACCCGTCCGCGAAAGGTTCCGCCCAGTTCCCGCCAGAGGGCGCGGAAGAGCCGCTCGACCTGGAAATCGGCGGGCCAGGGAGAAAGGTTCAGCGCTTTGTCGCCGCAACGCGCCGGGTAAGTGCCGCGAAACACGAGGGTATCGCCTTCGAGACCGATCCTCAGCCCTTCGCGCCAATCGCCGCAGACGCCTTTGCCCGGCGTCAGTCGATTGCGCACCCGATCCTCGAAACCCGGCGTCTCGGATCGCACCTCGATCCGCGCTTTGTCCATATCCGCGCGCAAGGTGAAAGAGAGGCTCTTCAGGTTGATCAACAGGGCGTCCGGCCCGACGTTGTATGGACGCAACGGTTTGTCGTCAAACTCCGCCGAATCGTGCGGAGGAAGAGAAAAGGCGCTGCGGTCGAGCACCAGATCCCCCTCGATTTCATTCACGCCCTGCATCCTCATCTGGCGCAGGAACAGCCAGAATTGCTCCAGCGCCAGACGCGGATCACCGCTGCCGCGCAAGTACAGATTGCCTTCCAGCCGTCCATTCACCAAGGGATGATCGATCAGGGCCTCGGTCTCCCAGGTATGCGCCGGCCCCAGCATTTCCAGGGCAGCGTAGGTGGTCAGCAGTTTCATGACCGAAGCTGGATTCATCGGCTCATGCGCGTTGTGGCTGATCAACGGCGTTTCTCCGTCGATGCCCCGTACCAGCACGGCAACGTTTTGCCCGGAGATGCCGGCTTCTTCGAGCGCGTCGGCGACCGGCGCGGGAAGTCCGGCGATCGCCGCGGCCGGAACGGCGGCAAGGCCACAGAGGACGATGAAACGCAAAAAAAAGCCCAAAAAGAGGGCCAGGACGTAAAGACCAGTTCTTGTCATGCGTGCCCTTGAGGTAAGATGAACTCCCATCATCATAGAGCGGCGATCCCGCAAGGCAAGGCCAGATCATGAAAGAACAGCGTCGGCATCAGCGTATTCGGTTCAATGAGCAACCGCTCATTCGCTTCGGGCAAGCGCGCAACGGCGGGACGGGCCGGCTGGAGAACCTGTCGCTTGGCGGGCTGATGGTGTCCACCGAGCTGCCGCTGATGGTAGGGGAAGCCTTCGGCTGTGAATTTTCCGTTCTGGGTTCCATCCTGATCGATATTTCCGCAGTCATCGTGGGTTGCGTGGGGAATTTCTATAACGTCCGTTTCCAGGTGGGACCCATCAATGAACTCTTGCTGAAGAGCGAGATCGAGGGTGCCCTGGCCTGTGGCAAGGGTTCCGTCCTCAGCGTGAATGAATTGCAGGGGCAGCGGGTGATGCGCGTGGCCGGGGGGCTGAATGAAAGCCTGCGCAGCGATTTCATGCATGCGCTGATCAGGGTGGGCGTGGATGCGGTCGATCTGTCGAAGGTGACCGACATCGATCTCGCGGGGGCCGAATTATGCCGGATTGCCGCGCAAACCGACCGGATCAGCATCGTTCCTCCTTCCTGCCACATCAGCGATGAAGTGGCGGCCATTGCCGGTTGGAAATCCGCTTGATCCTGCCGCTTTTTCGGTGGAGCGGCCGGTTCCCGTCGGGGTGGGGAAGCGCGCCCATCGGGAGGGAGGATGACCCGTGTCCATTTTCGGTGACGATCCATGCGGCGGGAAAGTTTGCTCCGTTTTCGTGAGATGGCGGCGGACGATCATCCGGCGATGATCGAGCTGATGCGCCGCTCGCCCGGCGTATCGGTGCGCGACGCGGATACGCCGGAGGGCCTTGCGCGTTTTCTGGTGCGCAATCCGGGACTCAGTTTCGTTGCCGAAAGCGATGGCCGTCTGGTCGGCTGCCTGATGGGCGGGCACGATGGCCGGCGAGGGCATCTGCATCACTTGGCCGTCGATGCCGGCCATCGGCGCCGGGGCATCGCCTCGGCGCTCGTCGAGCGCTGCCTGTCGGCGCTCGAAAGACAGGGCATTCACAAAACGCACATCGACGTGTATCGAAACAACGCGGCGGGTAATGGCTTCTGGGAAAACGCCGGGTGGAGCCGGCGTGACGATACCCATCGCTTTTCGATCGCGCGCGGCGGGCGCGAGAATGCCTGAATGCCGGTTCGTCGAGCGTGGCCGTCCGCTGTGCAAGAGACCCGTTTTCCAGCGAGCAGGAAAGAGTCCGCGATTGAGTCCGTTTCCAATGCGGGAATGGCGTAACCCTCTCTTCTGATCAAAGAGTCACGGCCTGGATGGTGGTTTGCGCTGGGAACCGGGCAAGTCTGGAAACTCGTAAGGGGAAAGCGGTACGGGACGAAAAAGAAGAAAGGGACGGAAAGGCCTCTGCCTCGCCATTCCTTCGGCGCCAGGAATCCAATAAAGCATCGGATACGCCTGCGCCGCCCTGGATTCCCGCGTTCGTGGGAATGACGAGTAGGAAATACAGATATTCGCGGGAATGACGAAAGTGGGGATTCATGCCCTTACTCTTCTGTTTCCGCCTCTTTGGGGCATTTTATCTTCGTCATTCCTGTGCAGGCGGAAATCCAGAACGGCGTATGGGCGGTTGATCTGGCGCGGTCACGGCGCCGCCGCGCTGTTTTCGATTTATAGACGGAATTATGAATAAGCAGCGTAAAAAATCTTATTTCACATGCGCTTGTTTTCTTTCCATAATCCTTACCTCTATGGATCGGAAGTATTCCGAGTGATTATTGATGGGAAAAGGAGGAATCATGAGCATTCAGTCGATCAATGTGCGGAACCAGTTCCGCGGGAAAATCAAGGAAATCATCGAGGGGGTCGTCGTTTCGGAAGTCGATGTCGAAACGCCCCACGGCATCATTACTTCGGTCATCACGACCCGTTCGATCCACGACCTTGGATTGAAAGCGGGTGTCGAAGTATTGGCGCTCGTCAAGGCGACCGAAGTCTCGATCGCCAAGGTGTGAAGAACGACGCCGAAAACGGGGAAAGGAGGTCCGATCATGTTCCTGAAAGAAGCCGCGCGGTGTTTTTCGAAGAAAGTCCAGCCGTGGATCGTTCCAATCGCGGTTCTTGTCCTGTGGCAGGCATCTTCGCGCTACGGGTGGCTTTCAAGCCGGATACTGCCCGAACCGCTGGCCGTCGTCAAAGCGGGAATCCAGCTCGCCTTGTCCGGCGAGCTTTGGCGTCACGTCTGGGTCAGTGCCTTTCGCGCGCTGGGCG
>JAITAJ010000044.1 GCA_031284185.1 Accumulibacter sp.
CCGGTTTTTCGTCCCACTCGGCGCGAAGCGCCCAAACTCATCTGTCTTCTGTTCTCTGTCTTCTGTCCTCTGTTATGGCTTGCGGCGCTCCGCGCCGGATGATGGACGAAAAACCGAGCGCCCGGTTTTTCGTCCCACTCGGCGCGAAGCGCCCAAACTCATCTGTCTTCTGTTCTCTGTTCTCTGTTCTCTGTCCTCTGTCTTCTGGAACTGTCTTCTGGAACTGTCCTCTGTTATCTTCCGAAGCCGCTTGACTTGCCCGTTCGGGCTTTCTAGTATTCCCTCCCAGCCGGGGCAGGGCGTGCCGGTTGGGTGCCGGTTGGCGGGTTGGCGGGCATGTGATCGGTCCGCCTTGCGTGCCGTCGGGTGCTCATTTCGGTGTGACACAGTGGAGAAAATCAATGATTTCAAGAAAATTTCTGGGGGCGGCGGCACTGAGCCTCTTTGCGACGCTCGCTTCGGCGGCATTCCCCGAGCGGGATATCACGGGCATCATCATGTGGGGCGCGGGCGGCGCGATGGACGTCGTGTCGCGCGCGATCCAGCCGCACGCCGAAGCCGCGCTGGGCAAGAAGATCGTGATGATCAACAGGCCGGGCGGGACCGGGGCGATCGCCACGAACTTCGTCAACAACGCGCCGAACGATGGCTACAACGTGCTGTTCGGCGCCGAAAACCCGCAACTGCACAAGGTGCTCGGGCTGGCCGAATTCGATTACGACAGGTTTTTCCCGGTGAACATCCTGGCGCGCAGCGTTGGGGTGATCGTCGTCAAGGCCGACGCGCCGTGGAAGACGCTGACGGAACTCGTCGATGACGCCAGGAAGCGCCCGGGCAAGATCAAGATGGCCATGACCGGCCCCGGCGGTCTGCCGCATACGGTGGCTTCGATGCTGGGCGCGGTGACGAAACTCGAAGTGGTGTCCGTTCCGTTCGACGGCGAAGGTCCGGCGGTCACGGCGGTGATGGGCGGACACGCCGATTTCTCGCCGGTCGGCGTCGGCGCCGCGACGGAAAGCATCAAGGCCGGCCGCATTCGCGCGCTGGCGGTGGTGGATGTCGGTCCGATCGATCAACTGCCCGGCGTGCCGCCGGTCACCAGGGAATATCCCGATTTCGCCAAGTACCTGCCGTGGGGGCCGTTCTACGGCGTCTTCGTGCGCAAGGATACGCCGGACGACGTCAAGGCGGCCTTGGCCGATGCCTTCAGGAAGGCGGCGGACAATGCCCAGTTCAAGCAGTTGATGGCCGATCGCGGTAACATCATGATGAACGTTTCCGGCGCGCAGGCCGACGCCTTCCTGACGAAGTGGCAGTCGGTGACGAGTTGGCTGCTGCAAGACGTCGGCGTGGCCAAGGTGTCTCCCGAAAAATACGGCATAGCCAAGCCCTGAATGGCGCGGCGCGGGGGAAGCCCGGCAAAGGCCGGGCTTCTTTTTGTCATCGATGCCGCCCGCCGGCAAGCGGGAAGGGCGGTTTTCGGCAGACAGCCGCGGGAAAGGGCGCCGTCTGTTTTCTCACCGCCATTTTCGGGCGAGAGGGGTCGAAGTGATCAGCGAAAAGGAAACGCGCAAGCCGAGAGCGCCTGGGGAACTCGGATTTTGTCTGGCCTTGCTGTTGTTCAGTCTCACCGCCTTGTATCTGTCGTATCGGATTTCCGGGTTTTCTTCGTGGAGTTCCGCCGGTTCCCTGCCTCTGGGGGCCAGCCTGGTCATGTGCGTGAGTTCGCTGGTGGTCGTTTTCGGGGAGCTGGACAGGCCGGCCCCCGAATCGGCGCCTGACGGGACGCTGGCGCGGCGGTTTTTCGAGACCGTGTTTCCGGCGCGGCACGTGATTTTCGTCTTCGCGCTGATCGCCTACATGTTCCTGCTGGAGCCGCTGGGCTTCATCGCCAGCTCCTTCCTGTACCTGGTGGCGGCGAGTCTGGTGCTGGGGGAGCGGCGCTACGCGCACATGATCGTCCTCAACGCGCTTTCGCTGGCCGCCGTCTATCTCGTGTTCCGGACCGCGTTCTCGGTCGTGCTGCCCGAGGGATTCGTGGAGAGGTTGTTCCGGTGAACGACATATTGATGAACGTCACGTATTTCGGGATGAGCTTTCTCGATCCCTATCTGATGTTCCTGACGGCTGCCGGCGTCTTCTTTGGAATTTACGTCGGGGCGATTCCCGGACTGTCCGTGACCATGGCGGTGTCGATCCTGATCTCCTTTACCTTCAAGTGGGGCGTGAACGAGGCGCTGGCGCTGATCGCCGGCATCTACTACGGCGGCGTCTACGGCGGTTCGCGCAGCGCGATCCTGATCAACGTGCCGGGCGCCCCGGCGGCCATCGCGTCGGCGCTCGACGGCTATCCCCTCGCCCGGCTCGGCGAAGCCGGGCGGGCCATCGGCCTGACCACGGTGATGGGCGTGTTCGGCGGCTTCATCGGCGTGCTGTGCCTGGCCGTCGGCGCGCCCATGCTGTCCAGTCTGGCCTTGCTCTTCGCGCCGCGCGACTTCATGATGCTGGCCGTCTGGGGGCTGCTGCTCGTCGGCAGCCTGTCGGGCGGGACGGTGTCCAAGGGAATCTTCGCCGGCGCGCTGGGCATCCTGTTCGGGACGGTCGGGCTCGATCCGCTGACGGCGGAACCCCGTTTCACCTTCGGTTCCGTGCAGCTCACCGCTGGCGCGCCCTATGTCGCGGCGATGATCGGACTCTTTGGCGTCTCCGAAGTGCTCGTGCAGTTGCACGAGTTGAGTTTTCCGGTGGTCAAGCAGCGCGTCAGCAAGCTCCTGCCTTCCTGGCGTCTGATCAGGAAGTACCTGCCGCTGGCTTCGCGCTGTTCGGTGCTCGGCGTCGTCGTCGGGGCACTGCCCGGAGCGGGCGGCGACATCGCCGCGCTGATGGCCTACGATCATGCCAGGCGCACCGTCAGAAATCCCGAACGCCCGTTCGGCGAGGGCGCGTGGGAGGGCATCGTGGCGCCCGAGGCGGCGGCGGTCGGATCGGTCGGCGGCTGTTACATTCCGATGCTGACGCTGGGAATTCCCGGTGACGCGGTGACCGCGGTGATCATCGGCGCGCTCTACATCCACGGCCTGAAGCCCGGGCCGATGCTGCTGCTCGAAACCCCGCACCTGTTCTGGTTCACCGTTGGCAATCTCGCCCTGTCGTGCGTCTGGCTGGCCATTTTCGGCTTCATGGGGATCAAGCTGTTTGCCAGGATCGTCGAAATTCCGAAGTCATCGCTGTTGCCGATGATCGTCGTCCTCTCGGCGGTCGGCTCGTATGCCATCGAAAACAACCCGGTGCACATCTACTGGATGCTGGGATTCGGCGTGGCCGGTTATTTCCTCAAGACGTATGGCTATCAAGTCGGCCCGGTGATCCTCGGCATCATCCTCGGGCCTCTGCTCGACTCGAACTATCGCCGGGCGATGATTTCGGCGAGCAATGACCCGGCGCAGTTCGTCCTGGAATTCTTCACCAGTCCGGTGTCGCTGGCGCTGCTCTTCCTGCTGACGCTGACTGCGTTCAGAGGACAGAAGTTTGAGAGGACAGAAGACAGATGAACTTGCGGCGCTGTCGCGCCATTCAGAGGACAGAAATTCGAGAAGACAGAAGACAGATAAACTTGCGGCGCTGTCGCGCCGAGTGAGGGAGGGAAAACCGAGCGCTCGGTTTTTCGTTTCCTGGTCGGGGCGAAGCCCCCAAGCTGATCTGTCTTCTGTTCTCTATCTTCTGTCTTCTGCTTCACTGATGCTATAGAATTCGCGGCTGGATGGATCACGGGCATGAAAAATCGATGAAAAACCGGATTTCGCAGACGAATCTCAGTCCACGCCATCTCGAAATTCTCAAGTCGATCAAACACGACGGTTTCATGTCGACCGAGGAACTTTCCCGGTTGCTGAAGGTGACCGTGCAGACCATCCGGCGCGACATCAACGAGTTGTGCGAAAAACACCTGCTACGGCGCTACCACGGCGGGGCGGGGCTGATCTCCAGCACGGAGAACGTCGCTTACTCGACGCGGCAGGTGCTCAATCACGAGGCGAAAATCCGAATCGCGGAAATGGCGGCGGATTTCATCCCGAACAACGCTTCGCTGTTCATCAACATCGGGACGACCACCGAGGAAGTGGCCAAGGCGCTGCGCGACCATAGAAAGCTGCGCGTCATCACCAACAACCTGAACGTCGCCGGCTTGCTTTGCGGCAACGCGGAGTTCGAGGTGATCGTCGCCGGCGGCGTGGTGCGCGGCGACCGGGGCGTGATCGGTGAGTCGACGATCGATTTCGTCAGGCAGTTCAAGGTCGATTACGGCATCATCGGGATCTCGGGGATCGACGAGGATGGCACGCTGCTCGACTTCGATTACCGGGAAGTGCGGGTGGCGCAGTCCATCATCGAGAACGCGCGCCACGTCCTGCTGGTCGCCGACCACGCCAAGTTCGGCTGCAATCCGATGGTCCGCCTCGGGAACATTTCCGAAATCGATGCGTTCTTCACCGACCGGCAGCCGCCCGCGAGCGTCCGGGAGCTTCTGGACAAGAGCGGCGTGGCGCTTTACGTCTGCGGCGCTGGAATCGAGGAGGAAGCCGAGGCCGATTCGCGGCGATTGCTCCAGTAAACGGTTCGGGCGGCTTCCGGAACATCCGGCGCGTTTTTTGGGTTAGAGTCTCGGTTTTCGCTGGCGCGGCGAGCCGAGCGAAATCGGCGATCACTCGGAGAGGGGGCCTTTCAGCGATGTTCCATGCGTTCAGCGGTCTCATTTGCCTTTATATCGTTTGCAGACTCGTCCCGGCGCTGCCCTGGCCGCTCGCGGGCAAGTGCCTGGCGGTCGCGGCGCTGCTGCTGGCCTCTCAGGTTCATCTGATCAGCCGGGCCTTCTTCGGCACCATCGCGTCGCCCGAGCTGCCCTTCGCCGTGATCGTCGTTTGGGGCTGGCTGTTCGGCGCCCTGTTTCTGCTCTTCATATTCCTGTTGCTGAAAGACCTGGGTGCTCTCCTGCTCTTCGCGCTCGGCAAGGCGACGGGCGTCGGGCTGTCCTTGCCGGTCCCGGCCATCTACTGGAGCAACGCGCTCATCGCGGCGGCGCTGGGCCTTTCCGCGATCGGCGTGTGGCAGGCCATCCGTGTGCCGGACGTGCGCGCGGTGGAAATCGCGCTGGACCGGCTGCCCGCGGAACTGGACGGTCTGCGCCTCGTCCAGCTCAGCGACCTGCACGCCAGCCGGCTGCTCCAGGGCGCATGGCACCGGGAAGTCGTGAACGAGACCAATGCCCTGAATCCCGACCTGATTCTCATCACCGGCGATCTCGTCGACGGTACGCCGGCCAACCGCGCCGCGGACGTCGCGCCCTTGCGCGACCTGAAAGCGCGTCTCGGCGTGCTGGCCGTTCCGGGAAACCATGAATACTATTCGGACTACGTGGCCTGGATGGCGGCCTTCGACAAGCTGGGGCTGCGCATGTTGAGCAACCGGCACGTCGTGATCGAAGACAAGGGCCACGCGCTGGTGGTGGCCGGAACCACCGACCGTAATGCCGCGCGTTTCGGGCTGCCGCCGCCGGACATCGGGGCGGCGCTCTCCGGCGCGCCGAAGGATGCCGTGACGCTCCTCCTCGCCCATCAGCCACGGGAGGCGCCGGTGAATGCCGAGGCAGGGGTCGATTTACAGCTTTCGGGCCATACCCACGGCGGGCAGATCGCCGGCCTGCATTTCATCGTGCAAAAAGCGAACGGGGGATTCGTGTCGGGTCTGTATCGGGTCGGCGCGATGCGGCTCTACGTCTCCAACGGCACGGGGCTGTGGAACGGCTTCCCGATACGCCTCGGGCGTCCGTCGGAAATCACGCTCATCACGCTGCGTTCCGTGGCGAGCGGCAAGGCGGCGCGCCGGCCCGCGTGACCGGGGGGCCGGAAAGACCGGGCTGACGGCGCTCGATCGAGCATCGGGGAAGCCGGCGGCGCGGCATCCGAAACCGGCGCGGCGGCGGGCGCTCGCCAGGCTTGAAAAGCGCGCCGGCGTCCCCATTTTGCAGGGCATCGTTCCGCGCCGGTGTGTCCGGCGCCGGCGCGTTTCGGCAGCAAAACCAACACAATCAACATTTTTTCGGAGTTTTTCGATGGGCGCCAACAAGGAAACCCTGGGCTTTCAGGCCGAAGTCAAGCAACTGCTCAATCTGATGATCCACTCGCTGTACAGCAACAAGGAAATCTTTCTGCGCGAATTGGTCTCCAATGCCTCCGACGCCTGCGACCGGCTGCGTTTCGAGGCGCTGAACGATCCGGCGCTCTACGGCGGCGACGCGGAGCTGAAGATTCGTCTTTCCTTCGACAAGGAGGCGCGCACGCTGACCGTTTCCGACAACGGCATCGGCCTCTCCCGTGACGAAGCCGTCGAGCACTTGGGAACCATCGCCAAGTCCGGCACGCGCGAATTCTTTTCGTCCCTGACCGGCGACCAGACCAAGGACGCGCACCTGATCGGCCAGTTCGGCGTTGGTTTCTATTCCTCGTACATCGTCGCCGACAAGGTGACGGTGGTCTCGCGCCGCGCCGGTGTCGAAGCCGGACAGGCGGTCCGATGGGAATCTTCGGGCGAGGGCGAGTTCTCGGTCGAGCCGGTCGAAAAGGCCGGGCGCGGTACCGATGTCATCCTGCATCTGCGCGATGAAGAGGATGAATTCCTGTCGGGCTGGAAGCTCAGGCAGATCGTGCGCAAGTATTCCGACCACATCACCCTGCCGATCCTGATGAAGAAAGAGAAGTGGGATGAGGAAAAGAAGGAACAGGTGCTCACCGACGAGGACGAGACGGTCAATCAGGCGTCGGCCCTGTGGGCGCGGCCGAAATCGGAAATCACCGAGGAGCAGTACAAGGAATTCTACAAGCACGTCGCGCACGACTTCGAGGACCCGCTGGCCTACGCGCATGCCCGGGTCGAGGGCAGGCAGGAATACACGCAGCTCCTGTACGTTCCGCAGCGCGCGCCGTTCGACCTGTGGGATCGCCAGGCGCGTCACGGCATCAAGCTCTACGTGCGTCGCGTGTTCATCATGGACGACGCGGAACAGTTGATGCCGCTGTACTTGCGTTTCGTCCGCGGCGTGGTCGATTCCAACGATCTGCCGCTCAACGTCTCGCGTGAGATATTGCAAAAATCGAAGGATATCGAAACGATTCGCGGCGGTTGCGTGAAAAAGGTGCTGTCGATGCTCGAGGGCTTGGCCGACAGCGAGGAGGCGGCCGAAAAGGAAAAGTATGGAAAATTCTGGACCGAGTTCGGGCGTGTCCTGAAGGAGGGCATCGGCGAGGATTCCGCCAACAAGGAACGCATCGCCAGATTGCTGCGTTTCGCTTCGACGCACAGTGACGCGCCGGAGGAAACCGTGTCGCTCTCCGACTACGTTTCGCGCATGAAGGAAGGCCAGGAAAAGATTTACTACGTGACCGCGGAAACCTTTACCGCCGCCCGGAACAGTCCGCATCTCGAAATTTTCCGCAAGAAGGGCATCGAGGTTCTGCTGCTCTCCGATCGCGTCGACGAATGGGTGACCGGCCATCTGACCGAGTTCGACGGTAAATCGCTGCAATCCGTGGCCAAGGGGGGGCTCGATCTCGGCAAGCTGGAAGACGAAGCGGAGAAGAAGGAAGCCAGGGAGGCCGCCGACGAGTACAAGGATCTGATCGAAAAGATCAAGACCGCTCTCGGTGAAGAGGTAAAAGACGTGCGCGTCACGCATCGCCTGACCGATTCGCCGTCGTGTGTCGTCGCCGACGAGCACGACATGGGCGGCAATCTGGCGCGCATCCTCAAGGCCGCCGGGCAGAAGGCGCCGGAGATGAAGCCGATTCTTGAGATCAATCCCAGGCATCCGGTCGTGCAGCGTCTCAAGTACGAGGAGAGCCGTTTTGCCGACTGGTCCCGTCTCCTGCTCGAGCAGGCCATGCTGGCCGAAGGCGGCGCGCTCGACGATCCGGCTGGCTTCGTCAGGCGCGTCAACGACCTGATGCTGGCGCTGGCGCTGTCGGGGAAATGACCGGAGAGACGAAGACGGAAGGCGGAGGAGCGCGTCGTTTGCGGCGTGGAGCGTCGGGAGACGGGCGCTCTTCCGTCCTCGATCCTCGGTTTCCCGAGCTGCTCATCGGTCTTCCGCCCATCCTCGATGCCGGGATCGGGACGCTGATCCTCGGCAGCTTTCCGTCGCCCGCCTCGCTTGCCGCGCAGCACTACTATGCGCACCGGCAGAACCAGTTCTGGCGGGTGATGGCGGAAGTGCTCGGTGAACCGCTGACGGAACGCGATTACGCGCAGAAGCGGCATTGTCTGCTGCGGCATGGCGTGGGCGTATGGGACGTTTACCGTGCCTGTCGGCGTGAAGGCGCGCTCGATTCGGCGATCGAAGCGGCGGAGCCGAACGATTTTTCCCTGCTCGAAGAAAAGGCGCCGCGCCTCTCGCGCGTCTTCTTCAATGGTCAGGTTTCGGGCCGGTTCGCGCGCGAGTTCGACGCGCGTGGCTATGCAACGCGCATCCTGCCGTCGACCAGTCCCGCCTACACCCTGGCCTTCACGCGCAAGGTCGCGGCCTGGAGTGAAGCGTTTCAGAAGACAGCGGTTTGAGAGGACAGAAGACAGATCGGCTTGCGGCGCTTCGCGCCGGGCGAGTGAGGGAAAACCGAGCGCTGGGTTTTTCGTTCATTACTCGGCGCGAAGCGCCCAAGCCGATCTGTCTTCTGTCCTCTCGAATTTCTGTCTTCTGGAATCCTCTGGAATCGCGCCGGGCGAGTGAGGGAAAACCGAGCGCTGGGTTTTTCGTTCACTACTCGGCGCGAAGCGCCCAAGTCAATCTGTCTTCTGTCCTCTCGAATTTCTGTCCTCTGGAATCCTCTGGAATCTGTCTTCTGGAATCGCGCCGGGCGAGTGAGGGAAAACCGAGCGCCCGGTTTTTCGTTCATTACTCGGCGCGAAGCGCCCAAGCCAATCTGTCTTCTGTCCTCTCAAACCTCTGTCCTCTGAACCGTGCCGAAGGTGAGGACGCCGTTCTCGGTGATCACGGCGTCGAGACGTTCGTCATGCGGTTCGGGGTGGATGCTGTCTACCCGACTCAGCTCGAAACCGACGCCGACGGCCAGCGGCCGGGGACGCAGTCCGGCCAGCGTGCGGTCGAAGTAGCCGCCGCCGTAGCCGAGCCGGAAACCGGCGGCATCGAAGGCAAGCAGCGGAATCAGCAGGGCCTGTGGCTGCAAGAAAGCGCCGGCCGCCGGTATGGGGATGCCGTAACGATCCGCCACCATTGCCATGTCCGGCAGCCAGGGGCGAAAGGCGAGCGCGGCGCCGGAATCGTCGATCACCGGCAGGAGCGCGGCGAACGCCGCGTGACCGGACGAGCGCCAGGCTTCGAGCACGGGACGCAGATCCGGTTCCTTGTTCATCGGCCAATAGAAGCCGACCCGCAAGGCGGCAAGTTGCGCGAAGTTCGCCCGCAGATGCCGGCGGATCGCCTGCGAGCGCCGCGCGTAACCCTCCTCGCTCAGGGCGCTGCGGCGCGCGATGGCATCCCGCCGCAGCGCGGCTCGAACGGCGGAGTCGCCGCCGGGACGAGCTCGTCGTTCGGCGGCTGGGTCGGTTCGCATGTGATATGCTGGAAAATTCGTGTTTACGATGCTCCAGCATACCATGAAGCTCCGTTTCGCCGCCCTGCTCGCCCTGCTGTTCTGTCTGCGTCCGGCCACCGCCGAACCCTGGGACGACCGGCTCCTTGCCGCCCGGGATGCCGCGCGAACGGGTGATCGCGCGCGGCTCGAACGTCTGGCTACCGAGCTGCGGGGACATGAACTGGCGGCCTATGCTGATTACTGGCGGCTGCAACTGGACTCGAAGAACGACCTCGATCCGGCGGCGGTGATCGCCTTTCTGGCCGACAACGAGGGTAGCTGCCTCGCCGAGAAAGTGCGCGGCGACTGGCTCAGGCAGTTGGGCAAGCAGCGGCAATGGCACGTTTTCGACGCCGAATATCCCGCGTTGACGCAGCCGGATCAGGAACTCGTCTGCTACGCGCTGCAAAGCCGGCTTGCGCGCGGCGACGACAGCGCGCTCGACGAGGCCATGCCGCTCTGGTTGAAACTGACCGAACCCGAGGAATCCTGCCATCCGGTGCTGGAGGCGCTGGTCATCGAAAAGCGCGTGTGGGCCGACGATGTGTGGGCGCGCATTCGCCGGCAGGTGGAGAGCAATCGTCTGACCGGCGCGCGCTACAGCATGAGCTATCTGCCACAGAGTCAGACGCCGGACGCCCGGACGGCGTTGGCAGTAATCAACTCGCCGATGCCCTGGCTGAGCAAAACCAGGCTGTCGGACAGCCGTATGCACCGCGAACTCGCCGCGCTGGCCATTGCGCGCATTGCCCGCAACGATCCGGGCGTGGCCGCCGAACACCTGGAGAGGCTGGATGAGTACCTTCAAGCCGGCGAGAAAGAGTGGGCCTGGAGCCAGATCGCCTGGCAGGCCGCGCTGCGGCACATGGACGAAGCGCTCGACTGGTATGCCCGGGCCGGCGACGCGCCGATGTCCGACGACGTGGCGCAATGGCGCGCGCGCGCGGCCTTGCGCGCGCAGGATTGGGACACGGTTCGTTCGGCGATCGAAAAGATGCCGCCATCGCTATCCGAACAGCCGGTCTGGATCCATTGGCTGGGCCGCGCCTATCAGGCCGGCGGCCACACCGAGGAGGCCAGGGCGTTGTTTGCCCGCATCGCCGGACAGGCGAATTTCTACGGCAATCTCGCCGACGAGGAATTGGGACGGACGATCGCGCTTCCGCCCCAGGCCACGCCGGCGACGGCCGCCGAGTTGTCGAATGCCGCGGCCAACGGATCGATCCGCCGCGCGCTCTCGTTGTTCCGGCTGGACCTGCGTACCGAGGGAGTGCGCGAATGGAACTGGGCCTTGCGCGGCATGAGCGACCGCGAACTCCTGGCCGCGTCGGTCGTGGCCGAGCGGGCCGGCGTCTATGATCGCGCGATCGCCACCGCCGACCGCACGCGCGAGGAACACGATTACGCGCTGCGTTATCTGGCGCCCTTCAGCGAGCAGGTCCGTTCCGCCGCCCGTGAGCAGTCCCTGGACGATGCCTGGGTTTACGGCCTGATGCGGCAGGAAAGCCGCTTCGTGCTCAGCGCCCGCTCGTCGGCGGGCGCGTCGGGACTCATGCAGTTGATGCCGGCAACCGCGCGTTGGGTGGCGGCCAGGATCGGGCTGAAAAACTTTCAGCCGAACCGGGTCAACGACACCAAGACCAATCTGCTGTTGGGGACCAGCTATATGCGCATGATCATGGAGCGTCTCGACAATCATCCCGTGCTGGCCTCGGCCGGCTACAACGCCGGACCGGGACGGGCGCGCAAGTGGCAGCCCCGGCGTCCGCTGGAAGGCGCGGTCTATGCCGAGACGATCCCGTTCAACGAGACGCGCAATTACGTCAAGAAGGTCATGAGCAACACCGTCTATTATTCGGCGCTGTTCGGCCAGCCGCGTTCGATCAAGCGCTGGCTGGGCACCGTCGGGCCGCGCTCCGACGCGAAGACCGAGGAATTGCCCTGAGATCCGGGCCGGGGATTTCTTCGGCAGGCATTTTTGTACACAGACTGGCGCGACCTGGAGTAATATTCGGGAACTGGGCGGTTTGGAGGACGATCTCCCGAGGTCTACACCTTGCGGCGACTCGTGAAATATGGAAGCCTTGTCGATCCAAGCCGGTCTTCGCCGGAACCGCCGACGAACCGCCGACGAACCGTCGACATTGCCGGACATTCGCGTTCGCCGCGGGAAGCGGGCCAGTCAAGAGAAACGATCGTTCCCATCCGTCCAGCAGCCGGCCATCATCACATACACATTGCTACAGAGAGATTTTCCATGTTCAAACTTATCATCGGCAATCACAACTATTCCTCGTGGAGTCTGCGTCCCTGGTTGGCGGCAAAGCAGGCCGGCCTGTCGTTCGAGGAAATATCGATTCCCCCGCGCCAGTCTCCGACCAAGGCGGACGTCCTCAAATATTCGCCATCCGGCAAGGTGCCCTGCCTGGTCGACGGCGAGATGATCGTCTGGGAATCGCTGTCCATCTGTGAGTATCTGGCCGAAAAGGCGCCCTCGCTGTGGCCGTCCGACGAGAAGGCGCGCGCCGAGGCTCGTTCCATCGCCTGCGAAATTCATTTCGGATTCAACGCCATGCGTCAGGGTATGCCCTTCGACGTCCGCGCCTCGCTGCCGTTTCTGGAACCGTCGGTGGAAGTCAAGGCCGACGTGGCGCGCATCATTTCCATATGGGAGAGTTGCAGGCGGCGCCATGGCGGCGAAGGTCCCTTCCTGTTCGGACATTTCACCAACGCCGACGCCATATACGCGCCCGCCGTCTTCCGCTTTCTGACCTACCACGTCGAGTTGCCGGAAGAATCGCGCAAGTGGGTGGAAACCATGGCCGCCTTGCCGGCGATGCAGGAGTGGCGCGAGGCGTCCATCGCCGAAGCGAGTTGAGCGGCGCGGTTCCGGGCCATGCGGATTTTCTCGGTGGGCGGAGCGGTACGCGACGAACTGCTCGGCCTGCCGGTTCAGGATCGTGATTTCGTGGTCGTCGGCGCCTCGCCCGAGATGATGCTGGCGCGCGGCTTCCAGCCGGTCGGCAAGGATTTTCCCGTCTTCCTGCATCCCGTCACGCGCGAGGAATACGCGCTCGCCCGCACCGAGCGCAAGGCGGGTCACGGCTACAAGGGCTTCACTTTTCACGCCTCGCCGGAGGTCACGCTGGAAGAGGATCTGGCGCGCCGGGACCTGACGATCAATGCCATTGCCCGCTCGCGGGAGGGGACGCTGATCGACCCTTTCGGCGGGGTCGCCGACCTCGAGGCGCGTCTCTTGCGCCATGCCGGTCCGGCCTTCGTCGAGGATCCGGTGCGTATCCTGCGCGTCGCGCGTTTTGCCGCGCGCTTCATCGATTTTTCCATCGCTCCGGAGACGATGGCCTTGATGCGGCGGATGGTGGAAAGCGGCGAGGCGGATCACTTGGTCCCCGAGCGCATCTGGCAGGAGCTTGCTCGTGGACTGATGGAGGCGGTGCCCTCGCGCATGATCCGAACGCTACGCGAATGTGGCGCGCTGGGCCGCATCCTGCCGGCGCTCGACCGCTTGTTCGGCGTGCCGCAGCGGGCGGACTACCACCCCGAGATCGACACCGGGGTACACGTGCTGATGGCGCTGGACTGCGCGGCGCGGCAAGGCTTCGTCCTGCCGGTCCGTTTCGCCGTGCTGCTGCACGATCTTGGCAAGGGGCTGACGCCGGCAGCCGATCTGCCGCGCCATCCCGGTCACGAAGCGCGCGGCGTCGTTCTGGCGAAGGAAGCATGTGCCTGTCTGAAGGCGCCGGCGGAATGCCGCGATCTGGCCGTGCTGATGGCCGCTCATCACGGCGACATCCGGCGCGTGCCGGAGATGCGCGCGTCGGCAATCGTCCGTCTGCTGGAAAGAACGGATGCCCTGCGCCGTCCGCAGCGTTTCCGCCGGCTGCTGGAGGCATGCGATTGCGATTCCCGCGGGCGGCTCGGCCAGGAAGACAAACCCGTTCCCGCCCAGGAGGTGTTTCCGGCGGCGCTGGAAGCCGCCCGTTCGGTCGACGCCGCGGCGATCGCGCGCGCCTGCGCGCGCGAAAAGGACATCCCCGGACGTCTGCACGCCGCGCGCGCGGCGGCGGTCGCGGCAAGGCTCGGACACACGGAATCAGAGGACAGTTTCAGAAGATAGAGGATAGGGGACAGAAGACAGATGAGCTTGCGGCGCTGTCGCGCCGGATAAGATGGAAAAACCTATCGCCGCTCGGTTTTTCCTCCCTCACCCGGCGCAACAGCGCCGCAAACCAGAGGACAGTTTCAGAGGACAGCTATTTGAGAGGACAGAAGACAGATGAGTATGCGGCGCTGTCGCGCCGGGGGAGGGAGGAAAAACCGAGCGTTGGGTTTGTCCATCTTATCCGGCGCGACAGCGCCGCAAGCTCATCTGTCTTCTGACTTCTGTCTTCTGTCTTCTGAAACTGTCCTCTCAAATAGCTGTCCTCTGAAACTGTCTTCTGTCCTCTCTCTTCTGTCCTCTGATTCCGTGTGTCCGAGCCTTGCCGCGACCGCCGCCGCGCGCGCGGCGTGCAGACGTCCGGGGATGTCCTTTTCGCGCGCGCAGG
>JAITAJ010000062.1 GCA_031284185.1 Accumulibacter sp.
CTGGAAATCTGCCGCGGAATCGAAGTCGGCCACATCTTCCAGCTTCGCAAAAAGTATTCGGAGGCATTGAAGTGCGGCTTCCTCGACGTGAACGGCCAGAGCCAGGTCATGGAAATGGGCTGCTACGGAATCGGCATCTCGCGCATCGTCGGCGCGGCCATCGAGCAATGCCACGACGAGCGCGGCATCGTTTTTCCGCGCGCGATCGCGCCCTTCGAGGTATGTATCGTGCCGATGGGCTACGCCAAGAGCGAAGCGGTCCGGACCGCCGCCGACAGCCTTTACGCCGAGCTTCGCGCCGCCGGAATCGACGTTTTGCTCGACGACCGCGACGAGCGTCCGGGGGTCATGTTCGCCGAGATGGAACTGATCGGCATTCCGCACCGGATCGTCGTCGGCGAGCGCGGGCTGAAGGAAGGCCGGCTGGAGTACAAGGGAAGAACCGACGCGGCGCCGGAAATGCTTCCGCGCGAGGCGATCGGCCCGTTCCTCGAAGCCAGACTGTGCGCCGCCTGACCCTCCTTCTTCTCGCCGTCCTGTTCCCGGCCGTTTCATGGGCCGGGGCGCAGAAGTACGAACCCCTGTCGGACAGCGCGCGCGCCGCGCTCTCGAAGGCCATCGCCGATCAGGCGCCGCCCGGAAGCTCGTTCCGGGATTCGATGGAAGCCGTCGATTGGTTGAGTGAAATGTCGCGCCGCCTGAAAAAACGAATCCCCAATCGTGACAACCGGCATCAGTTTCTGCGTGCCGTGCATTACGAGGCGACGCGCGCCGGTCTCGACCCGCAGCTCGTTCTCGGACTGATCCAGGTGGAAAGCAGTTTCAAGAAATACGCCGTATCGTCGGCGGGCGCGCGCGGCCTGATGCAGGTCATGCCGTTCTGGATCCGGCTGATCGGCAGCAAGGACGACAATCTCTTTCTTCTGCGAACCAATCTGCGCTACGGTTGCATCATCCTGCGGCACTATCTGGACATCGAACAGGGGAACCTGTTCCGTGCGCTGGGACGCTACAACGGGAGTCTCGGACGCCCCGAATACCCGAACCGGGTACGCGACGCCTGGCAGAAGCAATGGTTTTACGCGGCAAAGGCCGAAGGACAGAAGCCTTTGCCGCCCCGTGAAAGAGAAAAGGCGCCATCGACGTCCCCTTGATCCTCACCATGCGCCTGACGGCGAACGCGGTTGCCCTCAAGTCTCTGTCTTCTGGCTTCTGACATCTGTCAGTTCGGCGCTGCCGCCGTCGGCCAGGGCGGCCCGCAGTTCGCTCTGGCCGATCGCGTCTTCGAGAATCACCGCCAGCGCATCGTAGGCGCCGTCGGGCGCGGCGGCGGCGTTGGCGATCTGCCCGCAGGGCTGGTCCGGCGCCCCGGCCGGAAAAATGGACATGCCGGCGGCGATCGGAACGGCGGCGCGCGCGCGGTAGAGATGACGCTTCATCTTGCCCAGATAACGGGCGCGCGCCACGACTTCCTGACCGGGATAACAGCCTTTGTGAAAACTGACGCCGCCAATCCGGTCGAAATTTACCATCTGCGGCACGAAGGCTTCCCGGGTGGCTTCGGCGATCCACGGGATTCCCGCCGCGACGTCGAGCCATTGCCAGACGGGCGCGCCCACCGGGGCCGCGACGGCGGATAGCTTCCGCCACGCCGGGATCGCCGCGTCACTGGCGGCGACGACGATGTAGCGCTTCTCGTCCAGACGGATGACCGAACCGCCGGTGAATCCGGTCGTGGTCAACGCGGCGGCCGGCGCGTCCAGACCGGCGCTTTCCAGCGCGGCGGCGGCGCGCGGGCCAGACAGACCGAGGATCCCGTGATCGGCGGAGCGGTCGGCGATCGTCACCTTTGAGCGCAGCACGTAAACTTGCAGCCGCTCCCGGATGAATTCCCGCAGATCGGCCGAAAGCAGCGCCAGATGATCCGCGCCGCGGCAAAAGAGCAGCAGGCTGGCCAGCATCCGGCCCTTGGCCGAACACCAGGCGGCATACTGCGCGCCGCTCGCTTCGAGGTGCTTGACGTCGCTGGTCAGTTGATTGTGCAGAAAAACCCGGGCGTCGTCGCCGGCGCACTCGATCAGGCCGAAGTGCGTCAGCGGCGCGATCACGGTCGCGTCGCGCGCCGCGGCGAGTTCGCCCGCGGGATCGCCGAAATCCCGCGCCTCGCCATCGTCGATACGAGCGCCCTGGGTGCCGAGATAGTCTTGCCAGCCGGCATTCATCGTCATTTCCTCGCGTAATTGCGGCGGCATCGCCCGCCGGTTCGGCCGGTTCAGTTTCCGGGGATTGGGCTATTATATCGCCTCCCCCAATCCTCCCCTGAGACCGTGCCGGCATGATGATCCGATGGCTGATGAAGGCGCTGCGGGCCGGCCTGATCGGACTGTTCGCGGTTCTGACCGCGGTTCTGGCGGCTGGCGGGTGGTTCTACTGGAAAGTATCCTCTCCCCTGCGCCTCGCCGGGGAGCGCGTCGAATTTCAGGTGGCGCCCGGAAGCGGAATGCGCGCGGCGGCGCGGGACGTCGCCGCCGCCGGAATCGATTTCGATCCCTGGATGCTGGTGGCGCTCGGAAAGGCGTTGCGGGTCGAAGGATCGATCAAGGCCGGCAGTTACGAAATCGATCGGGGAATCAACCTGCTCGATCTCTTGCATACGCTGACGCGCGGCGATGTCGCGCTGAGCGAGATCCGATTCATCGAAGGCTGGACCTTCCGTCAGCTTCGCGCGCGCCTCGATGCCCATCCCGACCTCCGGCACGACAGCAAGGGCATGTCCGAGCCAGAGATCATGCGGCGGCTCGGCGAGGAAGGCGCGGGCGAGGCCGGCTCGTCGCCGGAAGGATGGTTTTTCCCCGATACCTATCTATTTGCAAAGCGTGGCAGCGACATCGACGTTCTGGCGCGTTCGCATCGCGCCATGCGGCGTCACCTGCGGCGCGAATGGGAACGCCGGGCGGAGCGGCTGCCGCTGTCCGATCCCTATCAGGCGCTGATCCTGGCCTCGATCGTGGAAAAGGAAACGGGCCGGGAAGCCGATCGGCCGCTGATCGCGGCGGTATTCCTGAACCGGCTCGGGAAAGGCATGATCTTGCAGTCCGACCCCACGGTCATCTACGGTCTCGGCGAAAGTTTTGACGGTAATCTGCGTAAACGCGATCTTTCCGCCGAGACCCCCTACAATACCTACGTGCGCAACGGGCTGCCGCCGACGCCGATCGCCATGCCCGGGCTGGCCTCGCTCAAGGCCGTGCTGCATCCCGTGCCGAGCCGGATGCTCTACTTCGTGGCCCGCGGTGACGGCAGCAGTCATTTTTCCAGCACGCTCGACGAGCACAACCGGGCGGTGAATCGTTACCAGCGGGGCGCGCGCTGAGGATTGGAAGGAGGCCGGTTTTGTCGGCGGGCAAGGGAAAGTTCATCACGTTTGAAGGCATCGACGGCGCCGGAAAGAGCACGCACATCGCCACGGTCGTCGAGTTTCTGCGCGCGCGCGGGCGAGCGGTGATATCGACGCGCGAGCCGGGCGGAACGCCGCTCGGCGAGAAGTTGCGCGAGCTGCTGCTGCATGAAGCGATATACCCGGAGACCGAGGCGCTGCTGATGTTTGCCGCGCGGCGCGAACATCTGGCCCGGGTCATCGAGCCGGCGCTCGCGCGCGGCGCCTGGGTGGTCTGCGACCGCTTCAGCGACGCCACCTACGCCTATCAGGGGGGCGGGCGGGGCATGGACAGGGCCAGGTTGTCCAGCCTGGAGCGCTGGACGCATGGACACCTGCAACCCGATCTGACCTTCCTGTTCGACTTGCCGCCGAATGTGGCCGGTGGGCGCATCGCCCGGCAGGGGCGCGCGCTGGACAAATTCGAGCGGGAAGACGCCGGTTTTCATCGGCGCGTGCGCGAGGCTTATCTTGAACGCGCCGCTTCCGCGCCCGACCGGATATGTGTCGTGGACGCCGGGCGGAGCCTGGAAGAAATCGGAAAGATGATCGAGGAAATCGTCGTGGCACGCTGCTCATGAACATTCAGGACTTGCACGAAGAAAGCTGGAAGCAACTGGACGGGTGGCGCGCCCGGTTGCCGCATTCCTTGCTGCTGACCGGGCCGCGCGGCATCGGAAAGTTCGATCTGGCGCGTGTTTTCGCCGAGTCCTTGCTTTGTGAAAGCCCCTTGCCTTCGCGGGCGGCCTGCGGATCGTGTCCGGCCTGCGGCTGGCTGGCGCATGGCAATCATCCCGATTTCAGGCGGATCCAGCCGGAAGCGCTGGCCGGGGACGACGGCGACGGCGGGGAAGGCGGCAAGAAGAAACCGAGCCAACAGATCATCATCGATCAGATTCGCGCGCTGGACGACTTCCTGCACGTCGGCACCCACCGCCAGGGAATGCGCGTGCTGCTGTTCCATCCCGCCGAGGCAATGAACCGGCATACCGCGAACTCTCTTCTCAAGTCACTCGAAGAGCCTATTCCGGGGACCTTGTTCCTGTTGGTTTCCAGTGAGCCGGAGCGTCTGTTGCCCACGATCCGCAGCCGTTGCCAGCGGCTTTCCATCCCCTTGCCGGAAACGTCCCGCGCGCGCGGGTGGCTGGCCGAGCGCGGCATCGAGGATGCCGCGCGCTGGCTGGCGCTTGCCGGAGGATCGCCGCTCTGGGCCGCCGAACTGGGTTCGGGCGACGAGCGCGCGCTGCTCGACGCGCTGGTGACGGAACTGGCGAAGGGCGGTCGCGTCGATCCGCTGGCGGCGGCGGCGGTGGCGGACCGGGTGGTCAAGGCGGACAAGCGTCCGGCCTCTCTGAGGCGCGTGGTCGAATGGGGGCAGAAATGGCTCGTCGACCTGATCCTCGCGCGCGCCGGGCAAGCGCCGCGCTATTTTCTGGCGCAGGCCGCGCCGCTCGCGCGTCTGGCCGGACGAACCGAACTCTCCGGCCTGTTGGCGTTCAGCCGGAAAGCGCTACAATATCGTCTGCAATGCGCGCAACCTTTGAACAGCCGCCTGTTTCTCGAAGATTTTTTCATGAACTACGCCGCGCTGTTTGAACCTGTCCGAGACGGTCATGGCTGAATTCGACGAACAAAGGCCGGTTACTCCACGTCCCAGCGTGTTGTCGCTGAACATCAACTCAAAGTCGGCGCTCTATGCGGCCTACATGCCTTTTCTCAAAAATGGCGGGATCTTCATTCCGACCACGCGCAAGTACGGTCTCGGTGACGAAGTTTTCATGTTGCTTGCCCTGATGAACGATCCCAACAAGCTGCCGATCGCCGGCACCGTGGTCTGGGTCATGCCCTCGGGAGCGCAGAACAGCAAGGCGCAGGGCATCGGCGTGCACTTCAAGAACGACGAGAGCGGCGTCGAAGCCAAACGCAAGATCGAAACCCTGCTGGGCGGCGTCATGCAATCGAGCCGCCCGACGCATACCATGTAAGTTTCGGAGGACAGAGGACACGGATATTCTTCGCGTAAGCGCATGGCCCGAGTATCCTGTCTTCCGTCCTCTCCACAATCTGTCTTCTGTTCCCATCGAGGAGTACCGATGCTGGTCGATTCTCACTGCCATCTGGATTTTCCCGGTCTGGCGGACAATCTTGCCGAGGTATTCGCGGCGATGCGGCGCGTAAGTTTCGGAGTCGCGTAAGCGCATGGCCCGAGCGTCCTGTCTTCTGTCCTCTCCACAATCTGTCTTCTGTTTTCCATCGAGGAGTACCGATGCTGGTCGATTTTCACTGCCATCTGGATTTTCCCGGTCTGGCGGACAATCTTGCCGAGGTATTCGCGGCGATGCGGCGCGTAAGTTTCGGAGTCGCGTAAGCGCATGGCCGAGCGCCCTGTCTTCTGTCCTCTCCACAATCTGTCTTCTGTTCTCCATCGAGGAGTACCAATGCTGGTCGATTCTCACTGCCATCTGGATTTTCCCGGTCTGGCGGACAATCTTGCCGAGGTATTTGCGGCGATGCGGCGCAACGGCGTCGGATGCGCGGTCTGTGTCGGAGTGACGCTGGAGGATTTTCCGCGCGTCGTGGCATTGGCCGAAGCGAACGCGCGCATTCTGGCGACGGTCGGTGTGCATCCCGAGATTCACGAAGCGCGGGAGCCGGGCGTCGACGAACTCGTCCGGCTGGCGGCGCATCCGAAAGTCATCGGCATCGGAGAGACCGGCCTCGACTACCACTGGCACAAGGACGCGCCCGAGTGGCAGCGGGAGCGCTTTCGCGTCCACATTCGCGCGGCGCGGCAGACCGGCAAACCGCTGATCGTGCACGACCGGGAGGCCGCGGCGGACGTTTTGCGCCTGCTGGAAGAGGAAAAGGCCGGCGAGGTCGGCGGCATTCTGCATTGTTTCACCGGAACGTGGGAAGTGGCGCAACGGGCGCTCGATCTCGGTTTCCACATTTCCCTGTCCGGGATCGTCACCTTCAAGAATGCGCGTATCGTGAAGGAAGTCGCCTGCCGCGTTCCGCTCGACCGTCTGCTGGTGGAGACCGATTCCCCCTATCTGGCCCCGGTGCCGTTCCGTGGAAAGCCCAATCAGCCGGCCTATGTCAAGCGGGTCGCCGAGGAAATCGCCGTCCTGCGCGAAATGCCGGTCGAAGCCGTGGCGGCTGCCACGACGGATAATTTCTTCCGTTTGTTTCCCGCCTTTCGAGCGAGGTTTTCCGATGAAGAGAATGAAAGATAGGCTTCTCGCGTCCTTCGCGCTCATCCTCGCGTTCGTGTTTTCCGTCCCGGTTTTCGCCGGCGCCTACGAAGACATGGAAGAAGCGCTGGCCCGTGGCGATACCGGCGCGGTGATCGCGCTGATCAACCGCGGGATGGACGTGAATACCGTCGACCGGCAAGGCAATACCCTGCTGATCCAATCCATCCAGCGCGACCTGCCGGAGCTGTTCGACCACCTGATGAAAATCCGGGCGCGGATCAACAGGCGCAACCGGAATGGCGAGACGGCGCTCTCCATTGCGGCCTACCTGGGGCGTATCGACCACGTGCGGCGTCTGGTCGAAGCCGGTGCCGAAATGAACTTCTTCGGCTGGCCACCGCTCGCGTATGCGGCGTACAACGGTCATGTGAAGATCGTCGACTACCTCATCGAAAAGGGCGCGGAAGTCGACGCCAGGACCGAGAATGGCTCGACCGCGCTCTTCTTCGCGTCGCGTTTCGGTCATGACGAAACCGTCAGGGCGCTCCTGAAGCATCGCGCCGACCCGACGATCGTCAATGACCGGAACGAGACAGCCGCGGACTGGGCCGCGAAGGGCGGGCACAGCGGCATCGAGGCGCTTTTGCGGGTTTCAGAAGACAGAGGATAGGGGACAGAAGACAGTTTCAGAAGACAGAATCTTGAGAGGACAGAAGACAGGTGAGTTTGCGGCGCTACGCGCCGATCAGAAGACAGAAACCCGGGCGCTCGGTTTTTCCTTCTTCACCCGGCGCGAAGCGCCGCAAACTCATCTGTCTTCTGTCCCCTATCCTCTGTCCTCTGAAACTGTCATCTGTCTTCTCAAATAGCTGTCTTCTGAAATATTCGCAAGCCGTTGAACACGACCAGCAGGCTGGCGCCCATGTCGGCGAACACGGCCATCCACAGGCTGGCCTGACCGGCCAGGGCGAGGCCGAGGAAGATGAGCTTGATGCCCAGCGCGAGCGCGATGTTCTGCCGGAGGATCGC
>JAITAJ010000067.1 GCA_031284185.1 Accumulibacter sp.
CGTCGGCAAATGTCCTGAAAAATACAGGCGGACGCTGTTGTGCGATCTCGAACTCATCGAGTGGGACTCCGATTTGAATGTGCATTTTTTGTCCACCGCCGGTCGTCTGGCCCTGGAACACTGGAGGAAACCCGAGCGCGGCCGGCCCGCATAGCCTGGGGCGGTTTTGTGGGTGAAACACGCGGCGCGGCGAATGCCGTGACGATTGGGTTCCGGCTTCGCAATGCCGCGTGGCGCCGTGCTAGAATGCGTCTCTCGCATGGAGGACGCATGCGCGGTTGCTGCCAGGGCGAGTGAATCGAAAAAACACCCGCCGGATTTGAAAGTCAGGGCAAGTCTCTGGCTTTTTCGTTTCTGGGGTCACGAGATGCCGTTCATTACATTGCCTGATGGTTCCCGACGGGAGTTCGATCGTCCCGTCACGGTCGCCGAAGTCGCCCGGGACATCGGTCCCGGTCTGGTCAAGGCCGCGCTGGCCGGAAGAGTCGACGGCAGGCTCGTCGACACGAGCCGGATCATCGAGTCCGACGCTTCGCTCGCCATCGTCACGGACAGGGAGGCCGAAGGCGTCGACATCATCCGCCATTCGACGGCGCACTTGCTGGCCCACGCGGTCAAGGAACTCTTCCCCGAGGCGCAGGTGACCATCGGCCCGGTCATCGAAAACGGCTTTTACTACGACTTTGCCTTCAAGCGCCCGTTTACTCCCGAGGATCTCGCCGCCATCGAGAAACGCATGGCCGAGCTGGCGAAAAGGGACATCCCGGTCACGCGCGAAGTCTGGAACCGGGACGAGGCGACGGCTTTCTTCCAATCGATCGGCGAGCATTACAAGGCTGAACTCATCGCCGCGATTCCGCCAGGCGAAACGGTGTCGCTTTACCGCGAAGGCGATTTCGTCGACCTCTGCCGTGGGCCGCACGTGCCGTCGACCGGAAGACTCAAGGTCTTCAAGCTGATGAAGGTGGCCGGCGCCTACTGGCGCGGCGACTCCCGCAACGCGCAGTTGCAGCGCATCTACGGCACGGCCTGGGCGCGCAAGGACGAGCAGGACGCCTACCTCACGATGCTCGAAGAGGCCGAAAAGCGCGACCATCGCCGCATCGGTCGCCAGCACGACCTCTTCCATTTGCAGGACGAGGCGCCCGGCATGGTGTTCTGGCATCCCAAGGGCTGGACGATCTGGCAAGAGGTCGAGCAATACATGCGCCGGGTCTATCGGGAGAACGGTTATCTGGAAGTGAGATGCCCGCAGATCGTCGACCGCACGCTGTGGGAGAAAACCGGGCACTGGCAGAATTATCGGGAGAACATGTTTACCACCGAGTCGGAAAAACGCGATTACGCGATCAAGCCGATGAACTGTCCGGGCCACATTCTGATCTTCAACAACGGTTTGCGCAGCTACCGCGATCTGCCTTTGCGCTACGGCGAGTTCGGTTCGTGCCATCGCAACGAGCCGTCGGGCGCGCTGCACGGCATCATGCGCGTGCGCGGCTTCACGCAGGACGACGGGCACATCTTCTGCACCGAGGACCAGATACAGTCCGAAGTGACCGCTTTCAACACTCTGGTGCGCAAGGTCTACGCCGATTTCGGATTTCATGACATCATGGTCAAGCTGGCCCTGCGACCGGAAAAGCGCATCGGCGAGGACGCGGTCTGGGACAAGGCCGAAGCCGCGTTGCGCGAGGCGTTGAAGGCTTCCGACCTGGCTTGGGACGAACTACCCGGCGAAGGCGCCTTCTACGGGCCGAAGATCGAATTCCACATCAAGGACGCGATTGGCCGTTCCTGGCAATGCGGCACGATTCAGGTCGACTTCTCGATGCCGCGGCGTCTGGGCGCCGAATACGTCGGCGAGGACAACGCCCGCCATACGCCGGTCATGCTGCACCGGGCGATCGTCGGTTCGCTGGAGCGCTTCATCGGCATCCTCATCGAAAATTACGCCGGCGCTCTGCCGTTGTGGCTCTCGCCCGTTCAGGCCGTGGTGCTGAACATCACCGAAAGACAGGCCGAATACGCGGAAAATGTTGCAAAAACACTACGCGCGACGGGTTTCCGCGTCGATTCCGATTTGCGGAACGAGAAAATAAGCTATAAGATACGCGAACATAGCTTGAGCAGGTTGCCTTACCAGATCGTCGTCGGCGACAAGGAAATGGCAGCCGGTGTGCTTGCCGTGCGTACACGCGGCGGTCAGGATCTCGGTCAGATGAACCTTGAGGTGCTGATCAGGCGGCTTCTCGATGAAGTCGCCGCGCGAAGTGGCACGGCTTAATTTTTGTCGAAAGGAAGGAGCCAGACCATCGCACTGCAAAAGTCGCATCGTATCAACGAGGAGATCAACGCCCCTGAAATTCGCCTGATTGGTGCCGAGGGACAGACGCTGGGAATCGTTGGTGTCCGGCAGGCATTGCGTCTGGCGGAAGAGGCCGGGGTGGATCTGGTCGAAATTGCGCCGCTGGCGCAACCGCCGGTCTGCCGGATCATGGATTACGGCAAGTTCAAGTACCAGGAACAGAAGCGTCAGCACGAGCAAAAGCTCAAGCAGAAGCAGATTCAGGTCAAGGAAATCAAGCTGCGGCCCGGTACGGATGAGAACGACTACCAGATCAAGTTGCGCAACATGACGCGCTTCTTGCAGGAGGAGGACAAGGTCAAGGTGACCTTGCGCTTCCGGGGCCGGGAAATGGCCCACCAGAATATCGGTATGCGGCAGATCGAGCGCATCAAGACCGATCTGCATGACATTGCGACGGTCGAGCAGATGCCCAAGATGGAGGGGCGTCAGATGGTGATGATTCTGGCACCCAGCCGCAAGAAGTAGGCGGAACGGTTTTTGTTTTTGCAGCACCCACAAGTGGTATCGGGTCAACAAGCGTTCCCGTTGGGAAACACCTGACGCCATGTCGATGAACAGGAGCATTCAATGCCCAAGATGAAGACCAAGAGCGGCGCCAAGAAGCGCTTCACGGTCAGTTCCAGTGGCCGCATCAAGCGCAGCCAGGCGTTCAAGAGCCACATCCTGACCAAAAAGACGACCAAGTCCAAGCGCCAGTTGCGCGGTATGGTCGGAGTGCATGACTCCGACAGGGCCTTGGTTCACGCCATGATGCCTTACGCATAAGGAGACGAGAGATGCCTCGAGTGAAACGTGGTGTGGTGGCGCGCGCGCGCCACAAGAAGGTGCTTGCCCAGGCCAAGGGTTATCGCGGCCGCCGCAAGAACGTGTATCGCATCGCCAAAGAGGCGGTGATGAAGGCGGGCCAATATGCGTACCGTGACCGCCGCCAGAGGAAGCGCCAGTTCCGCGCCCTGTGGATCGTGCGTATCAACGCCGCGGCTCGTGAGCTTGGCATGAAGTACAGCACGCTCATGAACAGCCTGAAAAAGGCGCAGATCGAGATCGACCGCAAGGTGCTGGCCGACTTGGCCGTCTTCGACAAACCGGCCTTCGCCGCGCTGGTTTCGCAAGTCAAGGCACAGCTCGGCGTATGAGCGCGCGAGCGTATGGAAAAGGAGGCTCGCGCCTCCTTTTTTTCTGACAGGCGCTGAAACTCCATGCTGAATCCCAACCAAATTGCGCAAGACGCCGCCGCGGCGTTCGCGGCGACGGACGACCCCGCCGCCCTGGAGCAGATCAAGGCGCGCTACCTGGGTAAAAGCGGACAGATTACCGAGCTGTTGAAAACGATGGCCGCTCTTTCTCCCGAGGAGAAAAAGTCGACCGGCGCGGCGATCAACCGCGCCAAGGCGGCGATCGAGGCGGCGCTCGCCGCCCGCCGCGAGGCCATCCGCCAACAGGCGCTCGAAGCCCGTCTCGCGGAGGAATCGCTGGATGTGACCCTGCCCGGACGCGGTGAAATCCGGGGTGGCATGCACCCGGTCACCCGCACGCTGGAACGCATCGAGACGCTGTTTTGCTCGATCGGCTTTGAAGTTGCCGACGGCCCCGAAATCGAGGCCGATTTCCAGAACTTCACGGCGCTGAACATGCCCGGGGATCATCCCGCGCGTTCGATGCACGACACCTTTTATCTGCTCGACGAGAACGGAAAGCTCGCCGAGGA